>JASFIU010000020.1:0-23820 GCA_050122495.1 Desulfobacterales bacterium
ACGAACAGGAAAGCCCGTCCGCCGTTCCTTCGGTCTCAATTAAGGGCACGCCCAAGTCCCTCTCGCAAATACTAGAAGTCATATATGAGATCGAAGTCAACGGCTGTTCCCGAACGGAGGCAACCAACCGTGTGGCCCAGAAAAGAGGTACGGCCCCTCAAACGATCACCGATAAATACTGCCGGCAAATCGGTAAAAAAGCCCAAGAAATCGACCAACTCTTAGCTGAGCCCGGCTACCATGAGTTCAAAGCGCTATTAAAAAGCAAATTTAACAATCATGCGCTGGTCATTGACACCTATTTTGAATCGCTTATCATGGGAGCAAGCTAGGGTTACGTCCTCTAAAAATGATGAAAAAGTTGTGGGGGAAATTTTAGTCCGGTTGGGTTCTTTAATAGGCGCTATTTCAAAGGTTTCAGGTGTCAGTGTTCAGGTGTCGGCATACAAATGACTGAGGGCAGCCTGCGACGAGCTCAGTCGAGCCGAAAACAATCTGCTTTTTTATCTGGCATCTGTTTCAGGCTCGGCCGCCTTCGCTCAGGCCACGAGCACGTCGAGGGGGGCTTTTCAACCCGGGGCTCACAGCCGAAAGGCGACTCCTGGACTGTGCTCTGTCCTCCGTATCTTCCTGACACCTGACACCCGAAACCTGAAACCTAATACAGGAACGTGTTTTGCAAATTGCTTTCGAGACCCAAGACTAAAAGTGGCGACTCGATATTTAAGGTTGGTAAAATTAGCGTTAAGCCTTTTTCTGATAAAGCGGCGAGATACCGCGTAAGGTGGTAACCACTTTTTTTAACGCTTTCAAAAATGCGTTGATATCCGCTTTCGAATTATCAATCCCGAATGAGATAACCAGTGTGCCCTGGGCGTCGGCATGGCTGAGCCCCAAAGACAGCAGCACATGCGATGCGCGCAGGGAACCCGTTGCACAAGCCGAACGCGTCGATACCGCAATATTATCATCATCCAACATCAACATGACACTTTCGCCTTCGATGTATTTGACCGAAATCGACACCAGGTTCGGCAAACTGTACTCCGGATGGGTATTAATGATGTATTCGTCGATCATCAGGGGTAATTGTGTTAGCAGTTGATGCTTTAATGCGTTGAGGTGCACCAGTCGCTTGTCCATGTGCCTGAGCGCAAGCTCCGCAGCCTTGCCGGTTCCGATAATTCCCACCAAGTTTTCAGCACCGGCGCGTTTGTTGTTCTCCTGAACGCCCCCATCCAGCAATGGGAAAATCCGAGTCCCGCGGCGAATAAACAATCCTCCGACTCCTGCGGGTCCATAAAAGGTGTTGGCCGCAAAACTGAGTAAATCCACACCGAGCTGTTGGACGTCCATGGGGACCACGCCCACCGAATCAACGGCATCCGAGTGAAAAATAACCTTCTTTTCTCGCGTAATTTGGCCGATTTCCTCAATGGGTTGGATGGTACCGGTTTCGTTATTGCTGTGCATGATGGATACCAGAATGGTATCCTTGGTAATGGCTTGGGCAACATCTTGCGGATTGACCCGCCCGCTGGCGTCGACCGGAAGGGATGTTACCGCGTATCCGTTTGACTTCAAGCGCCGCAAACTTCGAATAACCGCATTATGCTCGATATTTGAGGTAATGATATGCTTGCCTTTATCCTCGTTGGCCATCGCCACGCCCTTGATGGCATGATTGACGGATTCCGTCCCTCCCGAGGTGAACACAATTTCTTTGGGCGTTTTACAGTTCAGCAAACCCGCCATTGCTTCACGGGCTGTTTGCAGCGCTCCGGCGGCATCTTCACCCGCTTTATGCTGGCTGGAAGGGTTGTGATAGTCTTTTTCAATTGCCGCAATCATCACCTTTTTGACTTCGGGTAATAACGGTTTTGCGGAGATGTGGTCCAAGTTAATAATCTTCATTATGACTTAAACTCCTGGCCTGGGATTTAATGTTCATCTTCGAGACTGGATTGACAGGCGTCACAGAATGTGATCCCTTCTTGAATCTCGATATCACAATACGGGCAATAACATTTTTCGCCATGGGAATGTTCATGCTTTTCTTTGCGGACGGGCTCAGGACGGGTCACGCCGGCCAATTTATCCTCATAATTCTGGATCGCCAGCTGGAGGGCATCCGCTCCCAGGTTGGAACAGTGCAGCTTATTTTTCGGTAAACCCTCCAATGCATTGGCCACATCCTTGTTTGTAAGTTGCTTGGCATCGGCCAGGCTTTTGCCCTTGGCAATTTCGGTGATCATGCTGGACACCGCTATTGCAGACCCGCATCCAAAGGTTTGAAATTTGATATCGGCAATGCGTTCATCCTTTATCTTCAAGTAGATGGTCATCATATCACCGCAAAGCGGATTGCCCACTTCACCGACGCCATCGGCATCTTCGATTACCCCCACGTTGCGCGGATTGCGGAAGTGATCCATAACTGTTTTGTTGTACATGAAAGCTTCCTCCTTTAGTTCGGTCTATTCCCCAATGGAGTATTGGATTGTTGGGTTCATTTTTTCGTTGCGTGTTACGAGTTACGAGTTTCGGGTCACGCACACCAGAGTTCAATATACAATATTCTAACCCGTAACCCGCAACGCGAAACTCGAAACGCTTCAATTTCGATACTCCATCACTCCAGTACTCCACCACTCCAAGTTCCCCCAAAAAGGCACAGGGTTAGCTTAATTCATTCATAACCTATGTAAACAATTACAAAACATGCTCAACTAATTTTAAGCACCTTAGCACCCCGAATTTTTCTTTCCTTCAGTTCGACCAGGGCGCGATTGGCGTCTTTTAGATCAAATTCCTGGACCTCCGGTCGTATCTGAATTTCAGCTGCCAGCTGCAGAAACTCGCTGACATCCCGGCGGGCAACATTGGCAACACTTTTAATCTCTTTCTCAAGCCAAAGATGGTCGGGGTAATCCAGGGCCAATAAAGATTTCTTATCGCTTTCCTCCTTGCGAATCGCATTGATCACGAGTCTGCCCCCCGGTTTTAAACAGGCCAAGGCCTTAACAATCGGCTGCCAGGCAGGTGTGGTATCAATGATTCCATCCAGTTTTTCAGGGGGCTCGGTACCGGTATCTCCTGTCCACAAGGCGCCCAATTGGAGTGCAAAATCTCTTTCCCTTGCGCTTCTGGCAAACACAAAAACTTTCGCATGCGGGTATTTGTGGCGAACCATCTGTAATACGAGATGAGCGGATGCACCAAAACCGGTTAACCCCAGGAACTGATAATCTTCCAGCCCGCTTAACCGCAATGACCGATAACCAATCGCACCGGCGCATAAAAGGGGGGCCGCCTGTGAATCGGTGAAGGTCTCAGGGATAGGATGGGCAAAATCCTCGGCTACGGTCGTATATTCGGCATAACCACCATTTACGTCCCGCCCGGTGGCTTTAAAACCTTCACATAAATTTTCAGCGTCGCTCGTGCAAAAATCACAGCGGCCACAGGCAGAATGGATCCAGGCCAGGCCGACCCGGTCACCCTTTTTGAATCTGGCAGCCGCCGATCCGCTTGTTTCCACCCGGCCGACGGCTTGATGGCCCAAAACAACCGGCAAATGCGGCGGCGGGGTCCGGCCTTCGATTTCATCCAATTCGGTATGGCAAACGCCACAGGTGGACACTTTGATCAAAATCTCATTGTCCCGCGGCACCGGATCGGGCATATTCACCAGTTCCAGTGGACTTTTATTTTCAGCGATAGCGCCCAGTTGATTTAAAACCATTGCCTTCATGGAAGTCCCGGCTCCTTGTTATCGGTTGCCCGGTTTAGCCCGTTGAGCCAGTTAAGTCAGTTGGAATCGGAAAATATCTGATTTTATTTTTTCGGGCAAACGGGCTAACGGGTAACGGGCTCAACCCACATTATGTGAGCATTTTGAATCGACCCGATTCACTCCTTAATGTTTATAAAACAGACGTGAAATCCCGCTTATTCTGGCGGGGCAACACCGCCCTGGGCCCTTAGACGCATTTTTGTGATAGGTTCTTGTATAATCTTTAGATTGATACTGCAATAGCAATTCCAAATCATTACCCTGAACCGGCGGGCGCCCCTCTTGAAGCGCGGGACGGGAATATCATAACATCTGAAAGGAAATTAACCGCCCGGTGGTAAACGGACAAGGTTGACATTATAGGTTTGCAGGCCTACAATCGTGCAGTATTGATAAAAAATTACAGTCATTTATAAATCGCCCCAACCTGAATCATTTTATTTAAGTAAGAGCGATTCGCACCCGATATCAAAAATAGTAACCGACAAAATAACGCCGATGCGTAAACATAAAAAAATACTTTTTGCGCTCACTAGCCTAACCGGTATTTTCCTGTGCCTGTTGCTTATCCTCGTGGTCGTCACCCCGAAATTAGTCAACCTGGATACGGTCAAAAAAGAGATCAAAAGTCAATACGCCAGGGATATTGGGGGCCAAATTGAATATCAGCACATCGATCTGGCGCTTTTGCCGCGCCCGCATATCGTTATTTCCGATGTCAATTTTACATTGCCCGACAAAGTGGACGGTACACTTCAATCCCTTGATGTCTATCCAAAAATCCTGCCTATTTTCACCGGAAAAATTCAGATCGGCCGGCTCCGGTCGCGGTCCGCGGAAATCAACATTCGATTCCCCGAAACCTCGGACGATGAAAGCAGGGCCTCGGACTCGGCTTCTTTTGAAACCCATGGCGCCCAACTGGTTTCAATCATTCGTTCCTTGCCGGAATTCAAAATACCGGCCATTGTCTTGAAAATTCACAACGGTCGCGCCCATTTTTTTGAAGGCAAAAACCGAATTTTGAGCCTTCAGAACATAAACGGTAAGGTAAAACGAAAAACAGATCGATTTGAATTTACCCTTAACTGTCAATCCAACTTCTGGGAGAACATGGAGATTAATGGCCGGTATGCGGAGCCCGGTTTTAAAATTAGCAGCCGGATTAAAATAACCCAGTTACGGCCCCATGCTGTGGCTGATTATTTTTTCCCCCAATCCGATCTGAAAATGCTGAATGCCCGTGCAAATCTAACGCTGGATCTTCAGACGAATGGTCCCGAAGATCTTCAGGCAACCATAGACGGCTCCATACCCTATCTGCATTTACGCAAGGGGAAAAAAGATCTGAAACTCGCTGATGCCACCTTTAAAGGCGGATATCAGCTAAAAAACAAAGCACTGACCCTGTCGCTTTCACAGCTTAATTTGAAAGACCCGCGCCTGACGCTATCGGGACAGCTGGTCGCCGATCCCGCCTCGCCCGATATCCAACTTGAAATCGAAGGCCGGCAGATCAATGTGGAGACCACCCAACGGATTGCGCTGGCCTTAACCGAAGATGTGGATACAGTTAACGAAGTTTATGAAATAATGCGAAGCGGCGAATTCCAGCGCGTGACGCTCAAAGCCCAAGGGCCGACCCTTGCGGATCTGGCCGGCGGCGACAATTACGTAATTGAGGGAAATATGGTCGGCGGGAACATTTTTATTCCGGGCGTTGAATTAAATCTGGAGGATGTCACCGGCGATGCCAGGATTATAAGGGGAATCCTGCAGGGCGAAAATATTCAGGCGCGAATGGGAAATTCTCATGGCACCAAGGGGAAACTGGCCATACCGCTCACAGGCGATACGGCGCCATTTCATGTCGAAGGGCTCATCCAGGCTGATTTATCTGAGCTTCCCCCTGTGCTTTTGCGTGTGATCGACGATGACGATTTAAAGAAAGAATTGGCCCTTTTGGATAAAGTTTCGGGAAGGGCCGTCGGTATGCTGGAGTTGGGTGAAGATACAAAAGACCTCAATGTCAGGGTGATGGCTTCCGACATTCAGCTGGATGCTGTTTACCGGCGGATCCCCTTTCCGCTTAAAATTGACGGCGGCAGCCTGCTTCTAGACGGCAACCGCATCGCCTTGACCGATATAAATGCGGGGGTGGGAAAGTCCAGTTTGTCCCGGCTGTCCGCCAAATTTAGATGGCAGAAAGGGGCCTCTTTTGAAATGGCCTCCAAATCGGCCGGCATTGATTTAGGAGAAGTATATGCCTGGCTGTCCCAAGAAAAGAAATTTCAGCAAAACTTAAAAAATATAACCGCGGTTAACGGCAACGTCTCTTTGTACGATTTCGAATTAAAGGGACCGTTTGCAAAACCGCGCCAATGGCAGGTCAGGTCCAATGGTGACCTCCGGGAACTTTCGATGAGTTCGGCGCTGTTACCCGGCAAATTAACAGTAGCCAAAGGCCAATTTACCTGCAAGGGTGACCGCTTTTCCATAAAAAACGTCAATGCCGTTGTCGGGAAATCTTCCATTTCCGCTCTTGCGGCCGACCTTAAA
Source organism: Desulfobacterales bacterium (assembly GCA_050122495.1). Taxonomy (GTDB): domain Bacteria; phylum Desulfobacterota; class Desulfobacteria; order Desulfobacterales; family JAHEIW01; genus JAHEIW01. Next base: position 6,356 of record JASFIU010000020.1, read on the forward strand.
TGGGGCCGGCAGGTGACCTTGACCGCAAACTCGGCCAAGACCGCGATTTTTCTGGATGAGGTTTATCCCTGGCTTAAATCCCATAAAGCCTTAAGGCCCAGCCTGAAGGACATCCCGCCATTAACCGGAATCCTGGCTTTCCAAAACCTGGCATTTACGGGCCCGATTTCAGGAAAAACAAACCAAAATCTAAGCCTGACCGGCACCATCGAGAAATGGAATATCAGCTCGCCGAAATTCCCCACAAGCTTTGTAATCTCCGGCGGTGAGCTGGTTTGGCGGGGCGCCCGATTCGATCTGCGCGACAGCAACGCCCGCTTCGGGGAATCAACGATTGTTCGGCTGGCCTTCGGAATGAAGTGGGGCAAGGCGCCCTCATATGCGGTCAGGGCCGATTCGGCCAATATCTTGATAGCCGAATTGTACTCCTGGCTTATATCCTTTCACGCGCTTGAAGAGGCCTTCAAAGGCTTTAAGGCCACACAAGGCCGACTGGTACTCAGCGGTTTAGATATAAAAGGACCCGTAGGCCGTTCCGGGGCCTGGCAGTTTCATCTGGCCGGTGGCGTAACGGGTATAGGGGTGGAATCAGATTATTTCAAGGAATCCATCCAGATCCATTCAGCAAAATTCGCTTTGGATGACACAACCGACGCAAAAGGTATTCAAGGTCAGATAGATTTGACGGATATGCAAGTGGGCTGGGAAGACAGCCGGATCAATTTAAACGGCGCCCTGTCGTTTTCTGAAAATAAATTGATCCTCGACATGGATCTGGCAGCGGATCAGATAAACTGGGGACAAATTGAGCAAATCGTGGAAATAGAAGGCAAACCGGAGTCCGGTTCAACCGTGGTGCTGCTGGGCGAGTTGCGGGTTGACTCGGAAAGCTTCACCATTGACAGCTACACCTGGCGGCCGGTGCGTGCCGATATTGGGTTTAATGAAACAGAAACCAGCATCGTCATAAAAAAAGCGAACCTCTGTGGCATCGAATTTCCCGGGATTCTGAAAGTGTCATCCACTGAGTTTGAATTTTACCTAAACCCGGTGGCTACAGATCAAAACCTGGGCCCGACAGTCACCTGCCTGACCGACAAGGAAAATCTGGCCGACGGCACCTTTGATCTGAATGGTGAACTCATGGCCAAAACCAGGCCGGCGGATTTAATCAAATCTTTAACTGGAAATCTCGAGTTTGGTGCCGAGCAGGGCCGCATTTATCGGTTTGGGCTGTTGGCCAAAATTTTTGCCCTGCTCAATGTGACCGAAATTTACAGGGGCGAAGTCCCTGATCTGGGCGGCGAGGGATTCGCCTACAATACCATGGCCGCCAATGCGGTATTTGAGGACGGCAAGCTGATTATCAAGGAAAGTACGATCGACAGCCCGTCGATGGGAATCGCCTGTGAAGGCCATATTGATCTGATCAAAGAGAAAGTGAACCTAATCGTGCTGGTGGCGCCGTTTAAAACGGTTGATCGTATCGTCAAGCACATTCCGGTGGTCGGCCATATTCTGGGCGGAAAGTTGGTGTCGATTCCATTCAGGGCTTTCGGCAATTTAGATGACCCGGATGTCTTCCCGCTAGAACCCACCGCAGTAGGTTAGAATCTCTTGGGTATATTGGGAAGAACCATCAAACTGCCAATCACCGCCATCCAGCTGGTCCTTCCGGACGAAAAAGAGAAAAAAGACGAAAAAAAAGATCCAGAGATTGGTCAATAGATTTCTGCTAATTGTGCGCGAAGCGAATTAACCTAATTTTGCCGTTCTTGACTTTCTCAGCAACCATACTCATATTGGTGCTGGAAATAATACATCATTTGAAAACGGAAAATTGACTTATTTTATTTATGGGACAGGATTTAAAGGAGGTTAAAATGGCATACACATGTAAAAATTGCGGAGCTGTAGCCAACGAACCGGGCCACCTGTGCAATCCCTGCGGAGATAAAGCCAAATGCAGCTTCTGCGGGGCAACGGAGACGGATCATACGCACCTCTGTAAAGATAAAATGGCGGCGATGAAGTTTGTTTGCGGCGGTTGTGGGCGAGTCGCAATGGAACAGGAGCATCTTTGTAAACCTTCACCCATTGCCTAAAACATTTCAGCCAAAAAGGGCGGTCATAAGATGCCGCCCTTTTTTTATTGAAAAATAGCAATAGAAGTGGCTAAAGTGACTAAAATGAGCTAACGCTTGGCCCTCACGCAAAGCCGCAAAGGCGCCAAGGGTTCAGGCTTTAATTTATAATCTTTCGCGGCTTAGCGGCTTTGCGTGAGCAATAATATAAAAATAGATCTTCGACCCTGAGGCTCTCGACGGGTAGAATTCCTTAACTTTAGGCACTTTAGATCACTTTAGTTCACTTTAGCTCACTTTCAGACACAGGATGACCATGAAAAAAACTCACCACCGATTCGAACAAGGCCCCATCCGGCCGCCCAATGAGGCCCGGAGCCTGCTGCTGCGTTTTACACGCAATTGCCCCTGGAACCAGTGCCTGTTTTGTCCGGTTTACAAAACCCGCAAATTTTCACTGCGAAGCGTTGATGAAATAAAGCAGGATATCGACACGGCCAAAAAATTTGCAGATGATATCAAAGCCCTTTCCTGGAAACTGGGGCACAGCGGAGCGGTCAATGATGCGGTCATCAGCGCACTGTTCAATCAACCCGGCACCGGCCTGAATACCAAAAGCATTGCGGCCTGGCTGTACTATCAAACCGACGCCTGTTTTTTGCAGGATGCCGACAATCTGATCATGAAAACAAAAGACCTGGTGGAGGTCTTGACCTATCTCAAGGAACAATTTCCGGATATCAAGCGCATCACCACCTATTCGCGTTCCCGAACGGTTGTCCGCAAATCCGCGGATGCCTTAAAGCAAATCCGGCAGGCCGGTCTGGACAGGGTTCACATCGGACTGGAAACCGGATATGATCCCTTACTGAAACTGATGAAAAAAGGGGTCACCGCCGCACAACACATCGAAGCCGGCAAGAAGCTATTGAAGGCCGGTATGGAAGTATCCGAATATGTGATGCCCGGACTGGGTGGACAGGAAATGTGGCGGGATCATGCGGTCGAAACCGCTAAGGTATTGAATCAAATTAATCCTCATTTTATAAGGTTGCGCAGCCTTCGGGTGCCGGAGCACATTCCCCTGCATGAAAAGCTGGAGGATGGAAGCTTCAGCATGCAAACCGATGACATGCTGGCTGAAGAAATAAAGCAATTCATCGAGACCCTTGAGGGAATTACCAGTACGGTAACCAGTGATCATATCATGAACCTGCTGGAAGAGGTCAGCGGCGACCTTCCGGATGACAAGGAAAAAATGCTGGGCATTATTCAAGCCTATCAGGCGCTCTCTGATGGCGACAGGCTGATTTATCGCGCCGGCCGCCGCGGCGGAGCCTATCGCTCAACCGCTGATTTAAAACGGGATCCGGCCACCTACCAAAAAATTAAAAATCTGATTCAAGAGGTAGAACAAAAAGAAGGCCCCCAGGGGGTTGAAAAGATGCTCGCTGAGATGGTTGATCAATATATTTGATGGGATTTAATAATTTTTTGTCGGGAGTACTCAAAAGTGCAATCAATTCGAATCCTGGGGACCGGTTCGTATGTCCCGCCGAAACGTTTGACAAATGCAGATCTGCAAAACATGGGGTTGGACACCTCCGATGAATGGATTAAAAAACGCACCGGCGTGGCCGAAAGAAGAATCGCCGCTCCGGACGTTACGGCATCCGATCTGGCTTATGAAGCCACTCTACAAGCCCTGGCCGCGGCCGGCCTGACCGCTAAAGACATCGATTTAATTATCATGGCCACGATTACGCCGGATACCTGCTGCCCTTCGGCCGCCAACTGGCTGCAGGCCAAGCTGGACGCTCCCCAGGCGGTGACGTTTGATGTTACAGCGGCCTGTTCCGGCTTTATTTTCGGGTTAAATATCGCCGAACAATACCTCAAAAATAAAACCTTCAAACGCGTTCTGGTGGTGGCATCTGAAATCATGACCCGAACCCTGGACTGGACAGACCGGTCGACCTGCATTCTCTGGGGGGATGGTTCCGGAGCTGCTTTGCTCGCGTTAGGAGATGACGGACCCGAAATTCTTTCCACCCATTTGCACACCGACGGTGCCAATGGCCAGGATTTGCTGTTGCCCGGCGGCGGCTCAAAAACCACTCCAATTTCGCATGAAAGTGTCGATCGCGGCTTGCACAATCTGAACATGATTGAAGCCAGTTTGAGTTTTCGCGTCGCCGTGCGGCATTTTATCGACTCGATTATGGAAGCGCTCGAAGCCAACAAATTAAAGGTAGAAGACGTCAACTGGTTTATTCCCCATCAGGCCAACGTGCGTATGTTTCAAAACATTGCCAGATCGTTAAAGGTACCCTTTGAACGCTTTTATCTGACGCTGCAAAAATACGGCAATATCTCCTCGGCCTCCTGTGCCATTGCGTTGGATGAAGCCGCCCGCGACGGCAGCATCAAAACCAACGATTTGGTATGTTTACCGGTTTTCGGAGGGGGATTGACCTGGGGAAGTGCGTTGATCAGGTGGTAGTCAACTTAGAAATGTTTCGTGTTCCGCGTTACGCGTTACGGGTTTACAAATTGCAAACTAAATTCTCCGGTGCATAACCCGCAACTCGTAACCCGTAACACGCAACGAAAAAACCAGCGCAACACTCCAGCACTCCATTACTCCATAATTAATTCAAATCCATGGGAAATGCTGACTTGATGAATTATTGATGAACGAAGAGGCGCTTCAGGTACGTCACCAGTTTACCTGCCACATCGGTTATTTCTCTTACTTTCAAGCCGTAAGCTACCAACCCCATGATTGCGGTAAAAACCGCAGCTGTGATCAGGATCATCAGTACGCTTCCGGAAAAAGTCTCCGGATTCACGGCTGCCAGCACGCTGGTTTTAAACCAGGTTAATAAAGGAAACAACAACGCGCTAAAAAGGATCATTTTGGCATAAAAAATATAAACCTGGCGACTTCCTTGATTATCGCTTCTTTTGTTCCAGAGCATGTATAATACCAGCACCTGAAGGATGCCGGACAGCGAAATGGCCAGGGCAATACCCTTCGATCCAAAGAATCGCAAACCAAAATAGTAAAAGGGGATACTCAGTAAAACCGCGATGCTGCCATAAATGGCCGGAAACAGGGTGTTTTGCATGGCATAAAACGCTCTGGGCACGATCGTGTATGCTGCCAGTGCAAACGCTCCAGCTAAAAGATAAATCAAAATATCAGCTGTTAGTGCAGTGGCGGAGGCATCAAATTGGCCCCGCTGGTAGATCATTCGGACGACTTCATTTTTAAGCACCATGAGCAGCACAGAAAGTGGTATAACCAGGGCTAAATAACGCAGGGTGTTATTGAGCAGATCGTTCATTTCCTCTATTTTTTCTTCAGCCACCAATCGCGCCATAAATGGATAGGCCGCTGTTCCGATGGCCTGTCCGAAGATGGCAACCGGTATCAGCATGATCTTGAGGCCATAATTGATGCCCGAAATGCCTCCCGCCGGGAGATAGGAGCCGAAAATTCTGAAAAAGAATTCCCTTGAAAATGTCATGGTCAGGCCGATCATCAGCGGTAATGTCAGGACGATGTATCTTTTTAAGTCCGGGTGATTTATTTCAAATGAGATTTGAAGTTGCATCCCAAGCCGCTTGGCGCCCCGATACTGGACAATACAATTGCCGATGGCGCCGGCCAAAACCCCCCATGAAAAACCGACCATGCCAAACCGGGACCCCAATAAAATCCCGCCCGAAATAATTCCCAGATTATAGATGATCGGTGCCAGGGCCGGTATGCCGAATTTCTCTTTTGCGAACTGAACGGCCATAAAAAGTCCGCTTGCAAAGAAGAAAAACTGGGCCGGAATAATGATTCGGGTCATTCGGACCAGGGTGCCCCTTAGCTCCGGTTCATTATAGCCCGGTGCGAGGACGCCGATGATATCATTGGTGAATCCTTCCGCAATACATATCAGAACGATTAAAAGAAGGCCTAAATTGGTAAAGATGATGGAAAAAACACGCCAGCCTTCACTTTCGGCACCCTTTGCAAGATAACGCGAAAAAATGGGAATGAAGGTGATGGACAGAAATCCGCTGGCCAGAATATGATTCAAGATTTCAGGAATTAAGAAGGAAAGTTGATACGCATCGACCTCTTGCCCGGCTCCCCGAACATAGGCAATGACCATTTCCCGGATCAATCCGATCAGATTGCTCAATAAAACCGAGGCCATCATGATGATGGAGGCCATTCCGACTTTTTTATACATCGACCCAGCCATGCAACGTACCCGTTTCAGTCTGTAATTTGATTATCCGAACCGTACGGCTGTAATGGTATTATCAAAAACCATTTTAATCAGTTTTTCAACCTTTTAAAATTATTCATGATCTTTTGGCAATGGATCGGATCGCAACAGATTGCATGGGTCGGCTCGAGCAGATACCTGCGCATTCCTAATTTGAAGCGTTCTTGACAGGTTTTGGCAGATCCTTTATGATGATGCGTCAAAAAATTATCAGGATTCATCCCGTACCACCCGAGATGGATTTTTTCTGATAAGAAGCGAACATGACGAAAGAAATAATTCCACAAAAAATTACGGCACTTTTTGTTTACGGACGCCCCCCGCTGGTGTTTGCCGGAATGATATGTGCCATCGCCGTTATATGGACTCAAAGTCCCATCCTGTATACCATCGGCGTTGTTTTTTTATTCATCTCCATGAGCTTCGATCTGGTGGACGGGTGGTTTGCCGCCCGCTTTGAGCTCAATCCCAGAATGGCACAGCTCGCCGACCGCTTGATGGATAAAGTGGTCTACTCCATCATCTTTCCCCTGGTTGCTGTCGGGGTCATGTGGCGGGTGCATTTTGCATCGCCCGACCCTAGCAAAGGCGAAATATTGCATGCCCTCCTGGTGCTGCTTCTGGCTGTCACCGTTCTGATCCGGGATAATTTTGCCCATTTTATGCGCAGCTTCGCCCTCCGCAAGGATCAGGAGCCTGAATACAAAGAATTTACCCGCCTGCGGACGATTGTAGCCGCACCGGTGGGGGCTTTGCTTTATGCCTATGCCTTCTATGTGCCGGAGGGGCCGCCCTCAAAAATCTATTTCTGGATTTCGTGGCTCGGTAATCTGCCGCTGCGGGGTTTGTTCTTTATTGAGATCATATTTTTGATCATTAATTTCGGCTCGATTGCCGGCTATGTGCGCAAGTATGGCACCCTGTGTTTGGATGAACTCTGTCTTGGAAACGAACAGATGCGCCGGCGAATACTGGCCTTTTTTCCCAATGCCTTGACCGTCATGAATGCGATGATGGGGCTGCTGGCCGTTTTTTTCGCCTATCAGGGACGCATTCGCGAAGCATCCCTGTTTTTAATCGGCGCCGCTTTGTTTGACAAACTCGACGGTGCAGTTGCGCGCAAACTCGGCCTGACAGAACCCCTGGATGAAGAAAAGCCGAAAAAGGCAATCAGTTTTGGCGCTCTGCTCGATGATATATCGGATACGGTTAGCTTCTGTATTGCCCCGGCCTGGATATTTTACATAACGCTTTCAAACTGTTCCGATCCGGTGATTCAGCAATTGCCGCTGGGTTGGATTGCCTGGCTTTATGCGCTGGCGGGAATCGGCCGTTTAATTTACTTTACGCTGGACAAATCACCGATTCCCGGATTTTTTAAAGGCATGCCGACACCGGCAGCTGCTTTGCTGGTGATGTCGGGATTGATCATTTTTGGTCAGTCGATGAATGCTGGCTCCGATTGGATCAGATTATGGGGCATTTTTTGCTTTGTGTTGGTGATTGTTGCCGCCATATTAATGAATTCATATCCGCTCCGCTATCTGCACCTGGGTCGTTTCATGAGCCGGCACCCTTGGTTCGGACGCGGAACACTGATTGTCATCATCTCTGTATTTACACCCTATTATGGTCAGGTCTGTCTGACTTACATGCTGCTGTACACGCTTTCGCCCCTCATCACCTGGCGCATCACGCCCGAGGTCGCCGCCAGGGAAACCCAGACGAAACCCGCATAGACTGTCGTTATTGGTTATTCGACCCGCGTGTCTTTGGTTTTGAATTCAAAAAAGGGACCGTCTTTTTTGACCACAATCGGCTCGGGCTCCGCCCAGCTGCCGCCCAATGCACGATGAAGATTTACGCGGTTGGTTAAAATGTTCAAATCCACCAGAACCAGGTTATCTTCAGCGATAAAGCGTGTCTGCTGGGCGTCAAGCACGTCCAGGTATATTACCAGCCCCCTCAAATAGCGGTCTTGGGCCACCCGCTGGGTGGCGCGGGCTTCCTCTAAAAATCTAAGCTCGCGTTGCCGGCGTTCAAGCTGCTTTTTGCGGATCAGCAAAGCGCCTTCCACTTCGGCAAATGCATTTAAAACCGTGTCGACATAATCGGATACTGCCTGCTCATACTGAGCTTCAACCCCCCGCTGGCGCGCCTTTAGACGGCCGGCATCCATCAACGGTTGAACAACACCGCGGGAAAAGTTCCAGATCAGACTGTCGCTTGTAAAAAGATCATCTCTGTTATCGGCATCCCAGCCGTAACTGCCGGTTAAGGTAATCGCCGGAAAGCGTGCCGCTTTGGCCGAACCGATCCGCTCGGTTAAAGCTTCCAGGCGGGCCTCAGCGGCCCTGATATCCGGTCGTCTTAAAAGCAAGGTGGACGGCAAACCGGTGGGTACCGGATCCGGTCTGCGGTAATAGTCTTCGGGCTGGAATCGGGCCGGCCGGGTTTCGGGATAGCGCCCCAGCAAAACCGACAACTGCTGTTGGGTGATCCCCAGTTGCTGCTGCAGATTGGGAACACGCGTTTCAGCTCCGGCCAGAATCCGCCGTGCCTGCCGCACATCCAACACTGAGATCAGACCGCGGCGGTAGCGTGTCTCGACAAACTGCAGACTGCGCTCGAAAGCGTCAATGCTCTGCTGAGCAATTTGCAGCCTGCGTTCCACAGCTTCAATCTGAAGATACAGGTTGATGGTTTCAGCCACCAGGGTCTGGGCCACGGTGCGGCGGTTTTCTTCATCCACCAGAATATCATCCCAGGCCGCCCGGGAAGCTTTGGCCAGGCGACTCCACAGATCGATTTCAAAAAGTGCCGGAAAGGCCACCCGGTGGGTCGTATTCGTCTCTCCGCGACCGAAATCAGCGGCACCGGAGTGACGTGTATCCCAATCAAAATCAAAGCCTGCCTGGGGCCAGCGGTCTGCACTCACCAGAACATATTGGGCTCGGGATTCGATGATCCGGGCAGCGGCCTGCTTCAAATCCCAGTTGCGTTCCAAGACCTCTTCAACCAGCCTATTCAGCTCCGCATCCCCAAAATCCTGCCACCAGCGATCCGCAATCACCAGATTGGCGGTCTGTTCGGTTCCGTCATGCTGGTAGGATTCCGGAATCTCTGTATCCAAGTCGGGGCGCTGATAGTCAGGGCCTAAATTGATACAGCCGGTTAGGCCGGTTAATAAAATCAGGGTTAAGCTGTATAAAAAAGTCCAGTATCTCATAACCGTGTCTCCTTTGGTTTGGCGCCCAATCCGTTTATGGAAAATTCAACAATATGATCAACCAAACGCTCCTTGAAGTCGGCATCATTATCACAGCCCATAAAGTTGCTGATCAGGGGTCTTGCAAAGTTGAAATAAAGCACCATCGCAAACACACTGAAGATGTTTAGGGCCAGCCTTTCCTCTTCAATATCATCCGGCAGAACGGATCGCAAATCTTGCAGCAGATTTTCAAATAAAGGCCGAAGGGCCTGGTTGGCGATCATCTCGAACGCCGCGGTGGGTTTGGCCAGCTCCCCCGAGATTAGCTGATGATGGCGCTTGCGCTCTTCCTCGGAAAGGGGCCCTTCTAGGAAGGCCTGGGCCAGAGATTCAACAACGATCGATGCTGTCGGGGCGCCGTTGGACGCCAAAGACCCCCGAAAACATTCTTGGATCCGCACCGCACGCGGCAGCCAGCGGGATCGGAAAACTTCCAGATAAAGGTTTTGCTTATTGCCGAAATGGTAATTTACACCTGCAAGATTGCAATGGGCTGCGGCGGTAATTTCTCTGACACTGACCGCATTGTAGCCTTTTAAAGCGAACAGGGCTTCAGCTTCGTCGAGAATGCGATCCTTGGTGCATTCATTCTTGGTGTTTTTTTTGTTGACGCAATCATCCATGAGTCTTATCCTTTGAGAAATTCAAACGTTTGTATGAAACATTCGTTTTATGATCAAGCAATTTTTAACAAATATAAGCCTTGCAAGTCAATTCAAATTAAAGTAAGAGGATGTCTGACAAATAGGCGCTGAAGTAAAGACACCAAAATAAGCATAAACGACTTCTGCAGAAGCTCAAAAAATTACCGCAGGCCTACATCGCCTGTTTGACAGCCTTTCCGGAAATACCGGTTTTTTAGTGTTGATGGTAGCATCGAAAGACCGGGCATTGTCTTTTTTGCCCACCTTCGGGTGACCGGATATTTGGAAAATGAATTCCATAATCAGGTTTCAGGCCTGCTATGGCATGAACCGAATATTGGGCCACAATCATTCCCAATAGAGCATTTTAGAGTAGCTGTTATTCGAAGCAGGAACAGATTTAATCGATAGGAGTTGAAAAGGAATCAATGGCTGAAACGATAAAATCTTTGGGTATCTGTCTGGGGGCATCAACCATTTCCCTTGTGCAGTTGGAAATGGAGCAGAACCATCGAATTTCCGGAAGTCCGCAGCAAGATCTGCAACCGATATTGATTGACTATGCCCTTTATCCCCATGAAGGCGATCCCAAGCAGACCCTCATAAAGGCTTTTGAGCAGCTGGAGCTGAATTCATTTGACCGCATCGCGGCGACCGGGCGCAAATTCCGTAACTTCGTAAATCTGACATCCATATCCGAGCCCGAAGCGGTCGAGTATGCCTATCAATATATCAAACCGTCGGATATAGCCTGCCCGGCCGTAATCTCGGCCGGCGGGGAGACGTTCATGGTCTATGTTTTAGATCGATCCGGTCGCATATCCAATGTCATCACCGGAAACAAATGCGCCTCGGGCACCGGTGAGTTCTTCTTGCAGCAACTGCGGCGCATGAATGTTTCTCTGGATGAAGCCGCCCAGTGGGCTTCGGTGGAATCGCCCCATCATGTTTCCGGCCGCTGCTCGGTATTCTGTAAATCAGACTGTACCCATGCCACCAATAAAGGGATTCCCAAATCGCAGGTCACCGCGGGGCTGTGCAAAATGATGGCCAACAAAATTCTGGAACTCCTCAAAAAAGTGGAACGGCGCAATTTGATGGTCACCGGGGGTACCGCCCGAAACCGCATGATGATCGAATACTTGCGGCAGGAAATACCGGGACTGATCGTACCGAATGAAGCGCCCTATTTCGAGGCATTGGGTGCCGGATTATGGGCGCTTGAAAATGAAACAGCCCCTTATCAGGGTCAGGCGAAACTGTTTCATCTGGAAGCGGCCGCGTTCGATACGCTGCCGCCGCTAAAGGATTTTGCCTCTCGGGTGGAATTTAAAACCATCGAAAAGGGACAGATCAGCACCGGCGACGTTTGTATTTTAGGTCTGGATGTCGGTTCCACCACAACCAAAGCGGTGCTGCTGCGCAAATCAGACGATGCCATGTTGGCCTCGGTATATCTGCGCACCAATGGTGACCCCGTCGGTGCTTCCCGCAAATGTTATCGCTCCATTTTAGAGCAGGTCAAGTCGCAGACGGATCCGGCTCAAATATCAATTGTCGGTCTCGGAATCTGCGGCTCCGGCCGCCAGATTGCCGGTTTACATGCGCTCAGCGACGGCGTCATCAACGAGATCATCGCCCATGCCACCGCCGCGGTATACTTTGATCCCAAGGTCGATACCATCTTCGAAATCGGGGGGCAGGATGCCAAGTACACCTACATCACCAACGGGGTACCGTCCGATTATGCCATGAATGAGGCCTGTTCGGCCGGCACCGGCTCGTTTCTGGAAGAATCGGCCCATGAAACCCTGGGCGTTGAAATGGAAAAAATCGCCGGGGCGGCCCTGCAGGGGGAACGGCCGCCGAATTTTAACGACCAGTGTGCCGCGTTTATTGCTTCCGATATCAAAAACGCCATTCATGAGGGTGTCCGGCATGAAGACATTGTCGCCGGGCTGGTCTACTCCATTTGCATGAACTATTCAAACCGGGTCAAAGGCAACCGGCCGGTGGGGGAAAAAGTATTTATGCAGGGCGGCGTTTGCTACAACGAAGCCGTGCCGCTGGCGATGGCCTCCCTGGTCGGCAAACCCATTGTGGTTCCACCGGAACCCGGACTCATGGGAGCATTCGGCGTTGGACTGGAAGTTAAGCATCGAATTGATCAGGGCTTGATGACCCAGAGCTATTTTGACCTGCAGAACCTGGCAGATCGGGAGGTGGCCTACGAAAAGTCATTCATATGCAAAGGCGGAAAAGAAAAATGCGACCGCCGCTGTGAAATCGCCATGATCCGGGTGGAGGGCAAAAAATATCCTTTCGGTGGTGCCTGCAATCGCTATTATAATCTGCGCCACAACGTCCGCTATGATATCAAAAAGCTGGATCTCGTTAAAATGCGCCAGCAGCTCATTTTCGAAAAATATGGCGCCCGGGCGCCGGCGGATATGGGTATCCAGCAACGCGGGGTTGTTGGGTTTAACAGAAGCTTTTTGACTAACACCTATTACCCGCTGTATTCCAATTTTTTCTCAGAACTGGGCTTCAAGGTTATTTTACCGCAGGATCCCTCTCAGGACGGTATTGATCAGCGCAACGCGCCTTTTTGTTATCCGGTCGAACTGGCCCACGGCTTTTTCTATTCGCTCATCGAATCCAACCAGCGACCCGACTATATTTTTCTACCGCACTTTAAAGCCGTACCCAATGAAAAGAACGCCGTTACGAATTCACAATCCCAGGTCTGCCCGCTGGTTCAGGGTGAAACCTTTTATCTGCAAACCACTTTTCGCAAAAAGCTGGACCAGCTTGCCCGGGAAGGCACCCGCGTTCTAACCCCGTTGATTGATCTGTCGCAGGGAATAGAGGATGCCCGCGAGCCTTTGATTCAATCAGCTATTGAAATGGGAATCAAACGCAAGACGGCTGAAAAAGCGTTTAAAAAAGCATTGCAGAAACAACGCGATTGCACCACGGAAATGCAAACCATCGGCCAGATCGCCCTGGCGGAACTCGAAGCCGATCCGGACAAATTCGCTGTGGTTATTTTCTCCCGGCCCTATAACGGGTATGCTGATGAGGCCCACATGGGTATCCCCCATAAGTTCGCCTCCAGAGGCATTCAGGTGATACCGCTTGATTTTCTCAGATTCGAGCAGGAGCGCTCCAAACGTCACATGTATTGGGGCATGGGCAAGATAATGATGAAAGCAGGCCGGCTGGTCGAACGCCATCCCCAGCTCTTCGGCACCTATATCACCAACTTTTCCTGCGGACCGGATTCATTTGTAGTCGGTTATTTCAGAGAAATCATGGGCCGCAAACCTTCATTGACACTGGAACTGGACAGCCACACCGCGGATGCTGGCCTGGAAACCCGCGTTGAAGCCTTTTTGGATATCGTTAACGCCTACCGACAGCTGGTCGCCCAGAAAAAAATTGTGCACAAGCGCAAGAATTTTTCCCCGGCAAAGATAATCCATCAGAATGGAATGGCAGAAGTGATCACATCATCCGGAGAGGTGATGAAGATGTCCGATCCGCGTGTCACCGTGCTGCTGCCATCCATGGGCAAATTACTCTCCGAGGCATTTGCGGCCACCGTAAAGGGATCGGGGTTTCATGCCAAAGCCCATCATCCTTCTGACGAAGCCGTGCTCAAGCTGGGCCGCGCCAACACATCCTGCAAAGAATGCCTGCCGCTGATACTAACGACCGGGACGCTTCTGAATTACATAAATAACGGCAAAAGAGAAGATGAGGTTGTCGTCTATTTCTTTGCCACCGGCTCCGGACCGTGCCGCTTCGGACAATATTATATTTTCATGGAGGATCTCATCAGGCGGTTACAAATTCCGGACGTGGCCATGTTTACCCTGTCTGCCGAAAACGGCTATGCGGGGCTGGAAAAAGATTTCGACACCCGGGCCTGGTGGGCGGTTATTGTTTCCGACGTCATGGAAGATGCTCGATCGATGATTCTGGCAAATGCCGTGGATCCGCAAGAGGCGTTGAAGATATTTGAGACGGAATGGACGTCAATTTTAAACGCGCTGGAAACCGGGGGGTTTCCCGTGCTTGAACAGCAATTGACCCGCACGGCCGGACAGCTGCGCCAAATTCCCATGAAGCAGGCGCCGGAAACGGTTCCCACCATCACCCTGTCCGGAGAAATATTTGTGCGCCGGGATGCACTCTCCCGGCAATATATCACCGAACGTCTGGCTGAAAAAGGATTTGCCACCATGTGTTCACCGGTTGCCGAATGGGTGTTATATTGCAACTGGATGGTTGAAGAAGGGCTGCAATGTGGTGATGCCATGACGATGTTGGAAAAGCTCAAATTTAAACTCCGCAGCAAATTCCAGAGCCGTTACGAAAAAAAGATCAAATCGATTCTTTCCGAATCCGGGCTGGTGCACGCTGAGCCCCTCGATGTCGACGCCTTCATTAATAATGCCTCTGCTTACATATCCAGAAACCTTCCGGGGGAGGCCGTCCTCACTGTCGGGGGATCTCTGACCGAGATCGTTTCCCAGTCTTGCGGAGTCATCGCCATCGGACCGTTCGGGTGCATGCCCAATCGGCTGTCAGAGGCGATTTTAAACGAGACCATGACCAGCAAAGAAAAACTGGCGACCGATCCGCAAAATCAGCAACTCAAAGCCGTCCTTGCCGATATCGACGACCTGCCATTTCTGGCAATTGAAAGCGATGGTTCTCCTTTCCCGCAACTCATAGACGCCAAGCTGGAAACGTTCTGCTTACGGGCCGAACGCCTGCACAACCGCCTATTAAAGTACCAAAGCTGAGCGAACGCGGTTCGAAAAACCCAATTAACTGCAGGATCTGAAACCATGTCACCGGCAACTAAGCCCCACACGATCCAGTTGCCCGAGCCTCGACACGATGGGGAGGTATCGGTCGAACATGCGCTACGGATGAGACGATCGGTTCGATCATATGCAGATGATCCACTTGACATCTCCGATATTTCCCAGATTTTATGGTCGGCCCAGGGCATTACAAGCGCAAGGGGATTCCGAACCGCTCCCTCCGCCGGCGCCCTTTATCCTTTGGAACTCTATTTGATTGCCGGAAATATCATAAGCCTGGCACCTGCCATTTATAGATATAAACCCAAAGACCATTCGCTGCTCAGGATTGTATCGGGAGACCGAAGATCCGAACTCAGCCACGCTGCCCTGCGGCAAGGCTCAATAAGAAAAGCACCCGCAGTTTTATTATTTTGTGCGGTATATGAACGGACGACCGGAAAATACGGTCAAAGAGGAATCCGCTACGCCCATATGGAAGTCGGGCATGCCGCCCAAAACGCATGTATGCAGGCGATTGCATTGGGGCTCAACACCGTGGTTATCGGCGCCTTTCGAGACGCGGAGGTAAAAAAGATTGCCGATCTTGCAGCCGAAGAGCAACCGCAATATTTGGTGCCGATTGGGCGGTAGCATAATACGTGAAAGAAAAGCTGAGAGTTTTTAACGCCCTTGAATTAGATTTTATATTCGTTTAAGCTATGGGTGTCAGTGTTCAGGTGTCAGGTGTCAGAGAACAAATGGCAGAAACAGGAGAATGAAAGATCTATCGGAATTCGAATCTCCGAACATGCCGGGTGAAGCTATTCGAAAATTTTTTCTGACACCTGACACCCGAAACCTGAAACCTTGAAATTCCCCGACACCTGATACCGACTTGTACCAAACACGGAGACACCTTAATGGAAGCTAACAAGAAATCCATCTGGGGCTGGGCCCTGTATGACTGGGCCAACTCTGCTTTTGCCACTTCGGTTATGGCGGGATTTTTCCCCATTTTTTTCAAGCAATATTGGAGTTTTGGCGCAGATATAAATGTAAGTACCGCCCAGCTTGGATTCGCGAATTCGATTGCCAGTTTAATTGTGGCGCTCCTGGCCCCCATTCTGGGGGCGATCGCCGACAAGGGTTCGGCCAAAAAGAATTTTCTTATCTTTTTTGCCTATCTGGGTGTTTTGATGACCGCAGCCCTGTTCTGGGTTCAAAAAGGTCAATGGGTCTGGGCGGTTTTTATCTATGTGATGGGCATTATCGGATTTTCCGGTGCAAATGTCTTTTATGATTCCCTGCTCCCCGGTATTGTCGGTGAGAAAAAAATTGACTATGTCTCCGGTTTCGGTTTCTCCCTGGGATATCTCGGCGGTGGCTTGCTGTTTCTGTTCAACGTACTCATGTCCCAGATGCCGCAGACGTTTGGATTGCCCGATGCAGCAACCGCAGTCCGATTTTCATTCTTATCCGTTGCCCTGTGGTGGGGTTTGTTCACTTTATTTACCATATTCTGGGTTCCGGAAAAAAAAGAGGCATTGGCAGATCAAAGCGTTCAAAGCACGGTGGCCGCTGGGCTCCGGCAATTCACCGGAACCTTCAAAAAAATCCGCCACCTCAAGGTGATTTTCCTTTTTCTGCTGGCATATTGGTTTTATATCGACGGGGTCGATACCATCATCCGAATGGCCGTGGATTACGGTCTTTCCCTCGGATTTAAGTCCAGCGATTTAATTGTGGCGCTTTTAATTGTTCAATTTGTCGGTTTCCCGGCCGCGCTGGTCTTCGGAAAACTGGGAGAGCGTTGGAGCGTCCGCAAGTCCATCTTTCTGGCCATTGCCATCTATATGGGTGTCACCATATGGGGCACGATGATGACCCGGGAAGTGGAGTTCTACGTTTTGGCCGTGGTTATCGGCCTGGTGCAGGGCGGCATCCAGGCACTCAGCCGTTCTTATTATTCTCGCCTGATTCCCAAAAATAAAGCGGCCGAATATTACGGATTTTATAACATGCTGGGCAAGTTTGCCGTCATTCTGGGGCCGGTTTTGATGGGACTTGTCGGGCTGATCGCCAGACGCATCCTGATGCCGTCAGCACCCACCCCCGAACAGGTGATCGCCGTCAGCCAGCTGGCATCCCGGTGGGGCATTGCCTCCATTTTACTTCTCTTCATCATCGGCGGTATCCTTTTTTATTTTGTCGATGAAGAAAAAGGCAGGCAGCAGGCCAGGTTGTTAGAGGCGGACTAAGTTCCAAAATAGGTTTCAGTGTTCAGGTGTCAGGTGTCAGGAAACGAATGACGGAGAACAGATGAAATCCGGCCTTTTGTCACTAGCTTATCTCTG
>JASFIU010000021.1:0-23525 GCA_050122495.1 Desulfobacterales bacterium
ACTCGGTGCGCTCCTTTTTTTCACCCGTATCCTTATCTTTCCACTCCTCGGATGTTGCGATGTTGAAATTTGCAACCGCCACACCACTGGGAGTGTAACGAACCTCGGGATCACTGCCCAGCCGGCCGACTAAAATCGCCTTGTTTATTCCTGCCATTTTTCCCTCCCCTCAATATTGCCAATATATAATTAAAAAATTGATACAGGAAACTCGACGCCGTGTCAATCC
Organism: Desulfobacterales bacterium; assembly: GCA_050122495.1. GTDB lineage: Bacteria > Desulfobacterota > Desulfobacteria > Desulfobacterales > JAHEIW01 > JAHEIW01. The sequence goes on from JASFIU010000021.1 coordinate 230, forward strand.
ACCCGTGGTTTTTAACGTTAAGGGTATTCGGCAGCTGCCACAACCACCAGTGGTTGGGGGAGAAAGGCTCTTTACATAGGTTTCTAATTCAGTGTACGCTGGTCTAACGTCGGGCAATTAAATAATAAAAAATTATTTGGTGTCAGGTGTCGGGTTTCAGGTGTCAGGAAAATGCACTGGACAGTGTGCAGTAAACAGATGACAGAAGATAGGGATAGATTGTTCTTTGCATTCTGTTTCTGTTATCGGGCTTCTGTTCTTTGTTATCTGACACCTGAACACTGACACCTGAAACCATTGCATTACGACTTTGGTAAAATTTTTGGGATACATGACAATAGAGCCCATCTCAAAAATAAGGATTAGAATATAAAATGCCTCCTGAAGACCCACTTTCCAAACGCATTAAACGGCGCGTCATCGGACGGCGGCACGATTTTTTTATTGCCACCGCTCCCGGTTTTGAGACGGTGTGTCTTCAGGAATTGTTGAAGCTTAAACCGGATGCCGGCGGAGCCGGTGCGACCCCTGGCGGGGTGGAATTTGAAGGCCGCCTGGATGATTGTTACCTTGCCAACTTGAATCTGCGTTCAGCCAATCGAATTTTAATGCGTATTCACACCTTCAAGTCATCCAATTTCAGAAAACTCGAAAAGAAACTTGGCGATATCCCCTGGGAGCTTTATCTGCACCCGGGCACAATACCTAAAGTGCATATAACGACAAAGCATTGCCGGCTGCGCCATTCGGCTGCGATTGCAGAACGGTTTCACAGGGCCATTACCGGCCAGCTGTCCCGGCTTGAATCCGACAATAAAATCACGGAAATTAAATCGCCGCAACAGAATATATATGTCCGCGGCATCGATGACCGGTTCACCGTTTCGATGGACAGCAGCGGCGATCTGCTTTACAAGCGCGGCATCAAGAAACACGCGGGCAAGGCGCCGCTGCGGGAGACACTTGCCGCAGCAGCGCTATTGATGGCAGGTTATGATGGCCGGAAGCCACTACTGGACCCCATGTGCGGTAGCGGAACGTTTTCACTGGAAGGCGCGTTAATGGCAAAACGCATCCCCGCAGGCTGGTTTCGAGACTTTGCCTTTACGGGATGGCCGTCATTTCGGCCGAAAAAATGGAACTATCTGAGGCGTCAGGCCGAATCCCAGTTTATAGATTCTGAACGAACCCGGATCTTTGCTTCGGATACGGACCCCGGCGCCTGCCAAAAACTGGAAAGATGTGTGCAGGCGCATGGTATGTCCGACGCCGTCCAGGTGGATTCCGTAGATTTTTTCGACCTCAATCCCCGCAAATTCACCGACCGTACCGGCGTGATCTGTCTCAATCCACCTTACGGCCGCCGGCTCGGCGGGCGGAATGAATCCAAGAAATTTTTTCAAGCGATTTGCAAGCGGCTCAAACAGGAGTACGGCGGTTGGAATCTGGTGTTGTTTGCGCCCAGCAGAAAATTAGCCCGCACGCTTCCTTTCCAGATGAAATCCTATCCCATCTTGCACGGAGGGCTGAAACTGGCGTTGTTGATTGGCAAAATCCGGTGACTTTCAGGCCGAATTTTTAACTTAATTTTGCACGAGTTGGAGGCTTTCATCTGCAAGGCACTTAAGGCAGAGGTCATAGTGAACTATACCTTTGCCTTAATAACGCAGCAGATGGAAGCCTCCGGCTCGCCCAACGGGTGAAAAGTAATGAGATAAAATGATATTAATCCTTTGAACATAATCCCAACTTCTCATTAGTTTTCATGCAAAATTTAGTTGATAATTGACAGTAAGGTGTTTCTTACCTATTATCGCCTCGCTGAATCAGAAGACACGCTTTAATCTTTAAAAAGTAAACCCATGGAGGTACCGATGAATCTTAAAGATCTGCGTATAAACGGCAAACGCCTGCAGGGCGCTCTTGAAGAAATGGCCCAAATCGGGGCGACACCTGGCGGGGGTGTGCAGCGCCTGACCCTTTCAGATGAAGACAAACAGGCCAGAGATCTTTTTATAAAATGGCTGGAAGCGCTCGACTTAAAAATCACCATCGATGAGATGGGAAACATTTTCGGCAGACGCGCGGGAAAAAATAATGATCTGGCGCCGGTGATGAGCGGCTCCCATATCGATTCCCAGCCCAAGGGCGGCCGCTTTGATGGCATCCTCGGCGTTATGGGCCCGCTGGAAGTGCTGCGAACGCTTCATGAAAACAGCATTGAAACCGAGCGGCCGATTGTGATCGTCGACTGGACCAATGAGGAAGGTTCCCGCTTTGCCCCGGCCATGGTAGCCTCCGGTGTTTGGGCCGGAGCACTCGAGCGCGACTGGGTCTATGACCGCACCGACATTAACGGCAAACGTTTTGAAGATGAGCTGATCCGCATCGGATACAAAGGAAGCGCGCCGGCTAAAAAGTGGCCGGTGCACTGCTATTACGAGTATCATATCGAGCAGGGACCCATGCTGGAGCGCGAAGGCAAGCAAATCGGTGCACCCAAAGGGATCTTATGCCTGCACTGGTATGATGTGTATCTCGAAGGGGAAGCCAATCAGGTGGGGCCGACGCCCATGGAAGGCCGGCATGATGCACTCTGCGCTGCCGCCGAGATGATTTTGAAAGTCAACGACCTTCCGGACCGCATGGGAGGCAATATGGTGGCCACCGTCGGGGAAATCCAAAATTATCCCAATTCTCGAAATATTATCCCGGATAAAGTTCATTTTACGGTAGATATCCGCTCCTGGGATGATGACCATGCCATAAAGGCCTGGGAACGGGTCCGCAAAGACTTTGAAGATATTGCCGCACGCAGGGGCTGTCCGATCAAAATTGAAGAAACCTGGCGGGTCGAGCATTCGCCCTTTGACGAAAAACTGGTTCAGGGTATCCTGAACGTTGCCGGCGATTTGGGTTATTCCAGCCTGCACATGGTCAGCGGGGCCGGACATGATGCCAGTTATATGAATCAGGTTTGCCCGACGGCGATGATATTCGTTCCCAGCATCGGCGGCCGCAGCCATGTGGAAGTTGAAAACACCAAATGGGAAGACTGTGAAGCCGGTGCGAATGTGCTGCTGCAAGCAATATTACAATCTGCGAACGAGAAATAAACTAATCACGAACGCACAAAAGTTGAAAAATCAGAAATTCCAAAAAACCTTGGATCTATTTGTTCAAGTACATTGCTGAAATTTTAATTTGGCAAATTTTTAACTTTTTAATGGGGGATAGTTGGATAGTGTTATGCGGTTTTAGATTTGATCAAGCTATCCACAAAATTTTTAAATTAGAGGTTCATAGTCGAAATCTAAAATTCAGCAAAAATGTGGGTTGCGGAGTCTAATATCTAATTTTGGAGAAACTAAATTAGCGAATTACATCTGTGATATAAATTGAATATCGCAACTTTTTTAGGGATTCAAAAATATTGATATGTTGGGGTATCGCAAGTATCAGTGCTATGAGAGAGTTGTATTCCAAGCGGAAAGCAAATCCCGCAGCTTTCGGAATGAAATATAATACCTGATGTCAGTCCTTATCATTTGAAGTTGAACTTTGCTCAGCATCTTCTGAACTTTTCTCATTTGAATGCAGATGCACACTGCGTTGCGGAAACGGGATTTTAATACCACCAGCCGCAAAATCTTTATAAATTTGATGGTTAAGTTCATGAACCAGTAGGCCCTGGTTTTCAGGGCGACGTGCCCAACACAGCAGCTCGAATTCAAGGGCTGAGTCGCCAAACTGCCGGAACCTGACCCGTGGATCGGGCACAAAGGCCACCATTTTATTGTCACGGGCAATGGCCAGCAGCACTTGCTCCACCTTTTCCACATCGCTGCCATAAGCAACGCCCACCTTGATGCGCACCCGGAAACGGCTCTGCGGGGCACTCTGGTTGGTTACCTTGGTATTGGTCATCAGGGCGTTGGGAATCGAAATCTGGACATCATCGCGGGTTATGATACGGGTGCTGCGCAAACCAACCTCAACCACCCGACCGCGCTCACCGGAATCCAGCACGATATAATCACCGGATCTAAAAGGTCGATCCATAAAGATACTGATACCCCCGAAAAAATTGGATAATGTTTCCCGGGCAGCCAGGGCAACACCCAGACCGACAATACCGGCCGAAGCAAAAATCGCGGTAAAAGACATCCCCAGATAATCGGAAGTGTACCAGAGCAGCACAAAGAGAATCAACAGTGTGATCAGGCGTGTAATCAGGCGCACCAGACCGGCATCAATGGTTTTGGCAAAGATATGCTTTGAAGTGATGATCATTTCGGCAATGCCGTTGCCGATGACCACAATCGTCCAGCTGCTGGCAATAAAAAAAATGATTCTAAAGAAAAGTTTGGTGAATTGCAGGACGGTCCCGGTAATATTGATCTGTTCGTCGACAAAATCATTAGCCAGAAAGGCCAGCAGCATCAAAATTACCGGAAAAACGAGCCGTCGCCAGGACCATCTGGAAACCTTCGGCTCTGCTTCTGTTTTTTCAGCATCGCCGGGTCGATGGCGCGTCCAGCGAAAAACCAGAAACAATATCAACCCCCCGATCAACAATGTCAGAAACAGTCCGAACCATTGCCAGACCGCCTGGTCATAGATGCCAAATCCAGCCCAATCAGGTAAACTGCGGATCAAGCGTGCCGGTATCAGCGGACCAGATCTGAAGATATAGTCCTCATAGATGTCGATCGAAGCACCGGGTTTATAAGGCAGATGTTCAACGCGGTCGTAAAATTCCCTCAAGCTTGCTACTGTGGCGGTACTGAAAAGAAATTCGCCCTGGCGAGGTCCTTTTTCAATTTTGACAATTGCTATAGCGGTATGCGGAACCACCCAGCGGATCAGCTTCTTATATTCAACTTCTTTATTAGCGGGTATCTTTTCAAAGGGGGGTAATTCAATGCGATCAAAAATCTCCTTTAGCAACAAAGCCGATTCAAGTCCCACATCCTGAATAAGGTTGGGTGCAATTTCACTCAGATCAAGGCATCTAGCAGCCCGGTCGAGATGAACATAAATCGCCTCCGTATAATCCTTAACAAGGTGTAGCTGGTAGGCCCGGTTCATATTGCCTATAAAAGTCTTCATTGTCGCCTGGGGGCTGGAGGTGTCAGGAGGCTCTAAAGGATACCGCTCGGTAAATGCATTAGACATCTGCCCAAAAAAAAGCAGTGTCAGGTAAAAAATGAGAATTTGAATAAGCCGATAATATTTTAATCGCTTGATTGTCAGGATTTTCATGAAAAACCCTCTTCTTAAAATACCGAATTAGGCCATTGCTACCATTACGATATAAAGAGATGCGTTAAAGGTCTGATTTGGATCATTTGCTTGCATCGCAACTTAAATGAAACTGAGATTGAGAATACCTGAAAAATACCATTATTGCAGATATCATTTTTTGGCAATAAAAAACCCCGACCCAATGCCGGGGTCTTTATTCTTTTCCGATGATATTTTTTTTAAAGAATTGTTAATGTAAGGTGCAAATTATTCAGAAACCAAGAGATCTGCCCGCAATAACAGCTACTTCATCCCGCTTGCCATAACGCCTTTAGCAGTCTCAAGAATCCCATCCGGAAAGCCCACGAGAGTATAAATCACCAGGAAGCCGACAACCCAAACAACCAGCATTGAAATAACCCAGAGCAAAAAGCCGTACTTCAAAAAGTCCATGGGATGAATCATCTTCTCCCCGGTATCCGGATACACTCCCAACCCGTAAACAATCGCATTATTCGGTGTTCCGACAATCAGGAAATGGGCAAAAGAGGTGGCAAATGCGACAGCCAGACCCACTGCCCAGGGTTCGCCTTCAACGCCGGTCATAATTCCCATGGGAATGACGATAGGTCCCAGCAGGGCAGTCGTCCCCGCATCTGACATGAAATTGGTCATCAAGCCGGAAAGGCCCGAAAGGCCTATCCAGAGACCTAAACCCTGGCTCATGTCCACAAGGCCGAGGACCTTTAGAAAGCTTTGAGCCAACCATAATGCCGCCCCGCTCTCTTTAAGGAATGCGCCCAGGGTTAGGGCACCACAATACATGAACCAGGCATCCCAGGAAATACCGCCCAGGATCTTCTTCCAATCTGTCGTCTTAAAGATAACCGGAATCAGCAGGGCTAAAAGAGACGGGCCCCCAAGGCCTAAACTTTCTCCTCCTACAATCCATAGAAAAAGAATCAGAAGGAGCATTCCAAAAGTGACATATTCCGGGTATGTCATCTTCCCCATCCTCCGGGTCTCTTCTTTAATGGCGGCAAGCCCGGGGGTCAGATCTCGGGTCTTTATCTTTCTGCCAAAAAGGGTCAACATATAGAGCGCCACCAACAATCCCAATATGGGCACCATGGGCAGGCCGTATTGCATCCAGGTAAAAAAGTCCATGGGGACATTATACTCGCTCCAGAATCCCATCATGATGACGTTGCGCCCACCGGCAGCAGGAGAGCCAACACCGCCCACGTTCAAAGCATAGCAAAGGGCGAAAAGTAAAAATTTCGCCAGAGCAGGATCGTGTTCAAGTTTCCCTCCCTTACTGTTGGAAGCCACTACACCGAAATAGACCGCCGCCATCACCGGGGTCATGAAAGCGCACATGGCATGGGCGGAGATAAAGGAACCCACAACCGCCATGCTGATACATAAAACGAAAACCGGGATATAGAAACCCTTGGTCCATCCCAACAGCCAGCTCGCCAATCGTTTGTGGAGTCCCACATCAACCACGGCTACGCCCATAGCCAGGACACCCAGCAAAAACATGGGAGCGTCACCGGCAAAAGTCTTCCCGATCATGTTGCTGGGCATAAGGCCAAGAAGGTAACCCAGGAGAGGCATTAGGATACCCGTCAACCCGATAGGTATCGCCTCGGTGGCGAAAAAGATGACCGCCATGGGAATGATACCAAGCACGACCATCGTTTTGCGGGCGGCTTGATGGGCATCATGGGCAACTTCCCATTCGATCATTTTTTCAGCAAAACCATATTTTTCTACAGTGTCGACCACACTCTGGGGCGTGGGTAAAATAAAGCCGATTAGAATAAAAACTCCGGCACCAATACAGATCCATAATAACTTGTTGGACAATATGCCGCCCCCACCGACATCATGTTCCATTTCATGACTCATTTAGAGACCCCTCCCTTAAAATCCTTTTCCGCTTAATATCGAAATATACAATTCTTAATCCGCCTGCGGCGGACTCATTGCCCCAGGCCGCACAGCCTCGCCTGATTCGAAATACCCATGAACTGCGCGTAGGCTCGGACACCCGAGTCTCAAATCACGGGACGCCTTAACAAGCATATTAATTTTCATGGGCAGATAGATAAATCATGAAAAATTACGGTAAATAGCAAAAAAATTGTTAATCATCGGATGGTATCGAGCAAGTTTTAATCATCTGGAAAACTTCTTTAAACACATCCGTCAAGCGCAAAATACCGACGATTCCGCCGTCCCTCGTGACAAGCAGAGACTGGTGGTGGCCCATAACGAAAAGGTGAATCGCTTCACACAGGGACGTTTCCTCCTCGACATGTTCCCCCTCGGTGGGCGTATGCATAAAATCCTTTACTTTTTTCTCGGCCGCCTTGGTACACATATCAGAAAAGGATTCATCACAAAGGTGGAACTTCTCCATCATCGATTTAAGGAATTGCGGGCTAAATCCCGCTCGAGACAGCGTCCGCATATCACCCATTTCCTGGTATTTAGGCTCGAGTGCCATTAAGACATCTAACTGGCTTATTTTACCACATATGTTGTTATTTTTATCATACACCAATATCGCCCTATGGAGATAATGGTGCCGCTTGCGATCAAGTTCTTCCTGAGCCTTTTCCAGTGCGATCACGGCCTCAAACAGCGTGGCATCGTCACTAACAGTCGCATATTCATCAAGGGGCACCATCAAATCCGCTACCCTAATGATTTCATCCATGTTCATTTTCCCTTCTTAAAGCATATTAAGAACAGTGCTTATAACTATTTAAAATCCCACCGATTTCTATTAATTGGCGAAAACCATGAAAGAAGTTACAAAGGCATCTTTTATTATTTTTATTTGGCAAATGTCAAGAGAAGGATGTCAAAATGATAAAAACCAGGACAAGAACGATGGCCACCCTATGAATCTGGTGGCGCTGTTATCGTTGACACATAAGTCAAATTTCCATATACTCGCGGTCGAAAAAGGGGAATTCACATCCGCTCAAATCAATACCACGCCGATCGAATGGTCCATGTACGATGGTGCTTCGGCCTTAGGCACCTTCTTTGAGGCGTATCATTAGGCGCTTTGGTTTGCTCCAAACTTTTAATCGAAAAGCGATTTACAAATAGCAATATCAAGATGAGGCTGCGGTCTATACTAAGGAGGTTATTATGCCCCAATGTGGAAAGTGCGGCAAGAAGGGCCTTTTCCTGAAGATCGAGGAAGATACAGGTCTTTGTCTTTCCTGCAATGAGAGCTTTGTTCAAAAAGCGAAGATCCTTACCGAGAGGGTTGCCGACGCCAAGAATGCTGCCAGTGTCGCCAGCGACCCTAAAAATATTACCAAGTTTTGTCAGTCGGTCGAGGACAGTGGAAACGAGCTGATCGCATTGCATCAAACCTACAACTTGCAACCAAGCCAGGAATTGCTGGATTTGATCGAGTTCCACAAGAAAATGAGGATATCAGCTGAAAAGTAATGACAGGCAAGGACAAAAGCTCAGCAATTGCTCAAACACTCAAGGTTTGGAAGGAAACATGGAAACGAAAAAAAAGATAAAGGATATGGTAATCCCCTTAAATGAGTATCCCCATATGCCGTATTGGGGGACGCTCAGCGAGGCTATCGTACAATTTAATGCTGGCTATGAAGTCGGTCATCATGCGGTGCTGGTCTTTGACGAGACCTACAAATTTGTGGGCATTCTCTTGCAAAAGGACGTTTTAAAGGGATTGGAGCCAAAATTTGCCCAACATTATGAGGACGGTGTGCCCGTATTCTGGGACCAATTGCTCCAGACGGGAAGCGAGAAACGGCTAGCCCAGCCGGTCAAGGAAATCATGTCCGAGATTAAGGCCACAATTGATATCGATGACAGCATTTTGAAAGCCTCCCATATCATGCTTCAGGCGGAAAGCGATCTGCTGCCGGTGATGGAAGGTGATAAGCTCATTGGGGTTCTGCGGATGGATGAATTATTTTATGAGCTCACCAGTACGGTGTTGAATCTGTGACTCCCGGTCGAGAGCAGAACCCAATGCAACCAAAATAATGAGTTCGAAGTCCCTGAAGAACTCGAACCGTTATAGCATTGGAAAAGAACGACCCATGTTTAAGTGGTTCAACAAAAAAAGGCAGGAAAAAGCCCTCCGGGATGAGGACGATAGAGAGCTTTTTATAAAGCGGTACAGGGCTTTTCGAGAAGTCCTAAAAAACAATAACAATGTGCTCCTGACCGTGGCCGATATGCAGGAAAAGGCTGACGGTGCCTTCGTATTTGACAAGGCCTATGTTGATTCTTCTTATCACACCGTGGCAAGTGGGATAAAGCAAATCATTGAAAACCTTAATGCCCTGGCCAATGATAAGTACAAGGATCTCAATATCCCCTACCAGAAAATTGATGCCGCTATCCGCCAACGCTTAACCACAAAGGTAACCATTCCCAAAACGGATTATGTAATTGTCCTGGGTAATCTCGGCAGAGATTCTGTCGCCTCAGCTGGTGGCAAGATGGCATTGCTGGGCGAACTTGCCAACGCATTGGGTTTTCCGGTTCCTTCCGGATTCGTCGTAACCACCTATGCCTACCAGGAATTTGTACGGCACAATAATATCAAAGAAATTCTGCTTGAAAGGACGAAAAGATTAGACATCCGCAACTATGATGAGTTAAACGCCACAAGCCAAGAAATGCAGAACGCGATTAGAAGCGGACATATACCGGACTATCTTGAAGCGGCCGTATTTGATGCATACAGGGCTATGTGTCAGGAGGGTGGTGTAGAAAACCTAAAGGTGTCTATTCGCAGCAGTGCCCTCCATGAAGACATCATGGCAAGTTTTGCGGGCCAGTACAAAACCGCTCTAAATGTGCAGGCCGATGACCTGCTGGTGGAATACAAAAACGTGTTGTCCAGCCAGTTTACACCGCGAGCGCTGTTCTATTATAAGGACAAAGGATTCGATGTAGAGGAAATGGCAATGGCCGTGGGTGTGCTTGTAATGATTCCAGCCAAGGTCAGCGGTATTATGTATTCCAGGGATCCTGACAGCCCACAGGCAGATGCAACCCTCATCAGTACCGTGTGGGGACTTGGCGCCTATGCGGTCGGAGGTGTCGTGCCCACACAGGACTACAGGATTTCAGGGGAAAAAATTGAGTTCCCATCGGCATGTACTCAGGCGGAAATGCTTGTCGGTCGACCGGAGGGTGGCACCGAACCTGTCCCCGTAAACAAGGAATTATTGGCGGCACAATGCCTGACCGAGGAGCAAATCTCCAGCCTTGCTTCCTGCGCCCGCAAAGCGGAAACTCATTTTGGCCAGCCCCAGGATATGGAGTGGGCCATCGATCAAGAGAACCGTTTGTTTCTACTTCAGTCCAGACCATTGGGTCTGATCTCCCAGGAAGCTTTGACTGGAGAGAGCCGGCCAAGAGTGGCCAAAGGGTACCAAATCCTTTTAGATAAAGGAACCATTGCTTCCCGGGGAGTGGGCGCAGGCCCGGTTTGCCTTGTCAACAGGGAAGGGGATCTGGCCGATTTCCCGGAAGGTGGGGTGCTGGTGGTGAAACACGCCCAACCCGAGTATGCGGTGGTACTTCAAAAGGCATCAGCTGTGCTCGCGGATATTGGAACCAGTCTGGGGCACCTTGCAAAGGTGGCCAGGGAATATAACGTTCCCGCTATTTTTGATACGGAGACTGCGACCGAGATCCTCAGGAATGGCACAGAGGTGACCGTGGATGCGGAGTACGCCAATGTCTATAAAGGTACTGTAAAAGAAATTCTCAGGGCAAAAAAGGTCAAGGGGGCAACCAAGACAGCCTCTTCATTAAAGCAACTCCAAGAGATCCTCGAAATGATAACCCCTTTGAACCTGACAGACCCTCAGAGCTCTAATTTTAAGCCCACCGCCTGCAAGACACTTCACGATATCACCCGATTTGCCCATGAAGTCTCTATGCAGAGCATGTTTAATTTGAGTCAAGAGAGCTATTTCTCTAACAGGTCAACGAAGCAGCTTGTCTGTGAGGTGCCCATGCAGTGGTGGGTTATCGATCTGGAAGATGGAATCAAGGAAGGGATTAAAGGGAAGAAAGTCAGGCCAGAAGAAATTGTATCCATCCCCATGCAAGCCCTTTGGGAAGGCATGACAGCCGTGCCCTGGAAAGGCCCCCCGCCCATAAACACCAAAGGATTTCTTTCTGCTATGTTTGAAGCCACCCGGGATCCCGGCATAGATCCCTCAGCGCCAAAGCGCTTCGCTGATAAAAACTATATCATCATCTCTAAAAATTTTTGTAATTTGAGCAGCCGGCTTGGCTTTCACTTTTCAACGACCGAGGCCTATGTCGGCGATAACCCGAATGAAAACTACGTAAGCTTTATCTTTAAGGGCGGCGCTGCCAGTCAAGATCGAAGGGTAAGAAGGGTCCAGTTTATTGGCAAACTCCTGGAGGAATTTGATTTTCGGATTGAGATCAAAGAAGATTCAATCCAGGCGCGTCTGGAAGGGCACAACCAGGATTTTCTAATAGAGCATCTAAAGGTACTGGGCCACATCATAATTCATACCAGGCAGCTCGACATGGTCATGATTAATGAGGCCACGGTAAACTGGTATTGTAAGGACATGTCGAAGGCAATCAAGTCCTTTGTGAATATTGAGCATTAGATCCGGAGAACTGAGGTACTGAAAGTCCTGCAATAACAAGCGATTTTTTCAGAATATTATAATGACCTTTCCTTATAAATCACCTTACGCAATTAAGGTATTGGGAGGCGTGCTTGGCGAAGAATTTCACATTTTATAACCGAAAGCCGCGCTTGCATATCCTTCTCGGCGTGATCTTCCTCCTGCTTATCGGTGCGCTGGTTCTGGGCATAGAGTCTGTCAGCGAAATGAAAAGAAGGATCAATGAAGACTTCAATTCCCAGCAGCTTGAATTGGCCAGGCATGCTGCCGGCATCATCACAGAGAATTTCAAAATCCTGAAGCGTGAACTCCTGACCCTGAGCCTATCACCCTCAATCCAGTACCTGGAGGAAGTCTCCTGGTTAACAAGAATGGAACGATCTTTTTCCAGCGTTAGCGATTATGGTCTGATCAAGATCACATTTATCAACGCAGCAGGAAACGAGGCATTTTCATTCAATTATATGGGATCAAGCCTGATCGACCAAAATTCTTATGGCCATGAGGAATATTTTAAATGGTGTAAGAAACCTGCAAACAAAGGCTCTATTTTTATCAGCGAGGCCAAAGCGGGCCTTGTTAAGTACTCGGAGCCCGGCATCATCATGATTATGGCCACCCCGGTCTATCAGGTCTCCCGAGACGAGGCCTATCCGGTTCCGACGGGCGAATTTTCGGGTGTGCTGCTGTTTATTCTAGACGCTAGCCTGCTCGCCAAAAAAATCGTGGGTCCTATCCAATCGGGCAAGACAGGGTATGCATGGGTCATTGATGAGTCGGGTAAATTCATGTACCACCAGGAAAGAGATTTTATCGGACAAAACGCTTTTGAGGTTAGAAAGTTCAAAGACCCCCATATCTCCTTCAGTAAGATCAATCTTATTCAAAAGACCATGATGTTGGAAGGGAAAGAAGGGACTTCCTGGTACATTTCAGGTTGGCACCGGGGTCAGACAGGGACTTTAAAAAAATTGATTGCCTATTCACCGGTACACATCGGATTTGCCAACAATATAAGGAAATGGTCGGTTGCGGTTGTGGCGCCGATTAGCGAGGTCAATGATGCAATTCACACCGTATATGTAAGACAGGCCATGATACAGGGGTCTTTCACCGCTGCAGTCGTTATCATATTTCTTTTTTTGATTATGTACGAGAGAGCCTGGCTTAAAACTCTTGAAGAGGAGGTAAAAGAAAAGACCATTGATCTGGAAAACTACGCCGATAAACTAAAACGCTCAGAGGAAAGATACCGCTCTCTTGTAGAGTCGGCAGATGACATGATCTACACCATGGACAAAGAATGCAAAATTCTGTCCGTTAACCGATACTTTGCAGATCTTATCGGACAACAGGAATCGGAGATCGTTGGGCAAAATATCGGGGCGATTGTTGAATATAAAGCCCCCGAGGATGTTTGCGAGATTCTTGAAGTCGTCTTTAAGAGATCTGAAACAGTTGGATGTGAAGAGTCGGTAAAAATAGGAACCAGGGAGTACATGTTTGATACAAAATACAAGCCCGTCATGACAAGTGAGGGCGAGGTTAGCACTGTTTTAGTCATCTCAAGAGATATTACGGAGCACCGACGAATCGAAGAGCAGCTTTTCCACACGGAAAAGCTGGCATCTCTGGGTTCCCTCTCCGCCGGCGTTGCCCATGAAATGAACAATCCAGTTGGAATTATCCTGGGTTTTTCAGAAATGTTGCTGGAAAAATTCCCTGAGGATTCAAAAGAATATAAGATGCTCGAGACCATCGAGAGGCAAGCCACAAACTGTCAGCGGATCGTTGAAAACCTCCTGGCCTTTGCCAGGATTCCCGCCAAGGCTGCCATAGAAACTGATGTCGGCGACGATATTCAAAAAGTAGTTACTATGGTTACCAATACCATGCTAACCAAAAAAGTTGACCTCAAGAAGGAGATAGCGGAAGATCTCCCTAATGCAAAGGGGGACGGACAGCAGCTAGAGCAGGTTTTCCTGAACATTATCAACAATGCGGTAGCAGCCATGGGTGATGATGGAGGAATTCTGACCATTTCGGCGAACTGCTCCGATAACATGGTCAACATAAGTTTTACCGATACAGGCCCCGGCATTCCCCCCGAGAATCGGGACAAAATATTCGAGCCGTTCTTTACCACTAAAAAAGTCGGGGAAGGAACAGGGCTGGGGCTTTCTGTGAGCTACGCCATTGTAAGTAAGTTTGGAGGGGATCTTCGAGTCAAGAGCCAAACGAGCGCGGAAGATGGGAAATCCGGCACAACCTTTACTGTCTTACTCCCCGTGGCAGAAACACAAAAGCCAAAAAAAGAAATCATATAACAAAAACCAAAGAGGGCTGTTATGACAGAAAGAATTTTGGTCATCGATGACGAACCCGATATGCTCATGCTGATGAGCATGATCGTTGAAGAAAACACGGAATGGGTCGTGGAAACGACCAATAATCCGTCGGAGGGGCTGAAAATGGCCATGGAGAATGACTATGACCTGGTTATCGCAGACCTCAAGATGCCCGGGTTGGACGGCATGGAAGTTTTCGAAGAACTCAAAGAGATGAAACCCGACATTCCCGTCATCATTATCACGGCATACGGTTCCCTTGAAATAGCCGACGAAGCAAGAAGCAAAGGCGTTGCTGACTTCATCACCAAACCCTTCAGAAAAGACACCATACTCTTTACCATGGACAGGGTCTTGGAGCTTGCCCGTATAAAAAGGGAGAATTTGGAACTCAAAAAGAAGTTAGAGGAAAAGAGCCGCTCATAGAAATAAGGTGGAATAATAAAAACAGGTGTATGCGAAAGTATCTGCTTACACCTGTTTTTTAACGGGCAAACGAGGAATAGAACAAGGCGCTCACGGGCCAACCGGACTAAAAGGGTTCGAAAGGTTCTCTTTTGATAAACCGCCCTCTTCCGATCTCACCCACAAATTCCATCTGGTCACCGTTCCATTGCGACACTTTTTTTCCGCGCGAATAGACCGCACTGGGCATGCCGGTGACCTCAAACCCCTCATAAGGGGTATAATCCACATTCATGTGGAGTTTGCTCTGGGTGACGGTAAATTTCTGATCCGGGTCAAAGACTACAATGTCGGCATCTTTGCCGACGGCGATCTCACCTTTGTCTTTGAGGCCGAACATGCGGGCCGTGCCGGATGAAAGCACATCCACCATCTTCTCAAGCGTGATCCGACCTTTGGCGACACCTTCGGAGTGCAGCATGATCAGCAGCGTCTCGATTCCCGGAGCCCCATTGGGAATTTTCTTGTAATCGTCTTTGCCGTTCATATCTTTTTTGCCCTTAAAGTCAAAGGGGCAGTGGTCGGTGGCCACGACCTGCAGATCGCCTCCGCGCAAACCTTCCCACAGGGCCGCGTTGCTTTCTTTGGTCCTCAGCGGCGGTGACATGACATACTTGGCGCCGTTCCAGTCCGGCTCCTTGTAACGTTCATCATCCAGCAGGAGATACTGCGGGCAGGTCTCGGCGTAGATCTTAACGCCCCGGTCGCGCGCCTGCTTAACAATCCAGAGACCTTCCTTGGATGACAGATGCACGATGTAAATTCGCGACCCGCTCATCTCCACCATTTTAGACGCCCGGTAAATGGCTTCTTCCTCGGCCAGATTCGGCCGGCTGACCGCATGGTAATAAGGCTCCAGTTTGCCTTCTTTTTCCAGCACTTCGTTCATGTGATCAATAACATGCACGTTTTCGGCATGCACCTGGACCAGGCCGCCATACTGTTTGGTCTGTTCCAAAAGCTTGATCATGGTGGCATCATCAACCCGGAAGTCATAGACCATAAAAATTTTAAAGCTGGGCGTGCCGTAGTCCTGGCAGGCATTCTTAACTTCCTCGATGACTTCCGGCCGGGGATCCATTACCGCCGGATGCAGAGAATAATCCACCGCAACTTTTCCTTCCGCCAGCGCCTTTTTGCGCTCGATGGCTTCGAGCAGGGTTTCGCCCTTTTGCTGCAGGTCAAAATCCACCACACAGGTCACGCCGCCGCAGGCCGCTGCGATGGTGCCGGTTTCATAATCGTCCTGGGCATAGGTTCCCATAAACGGCATGCACAGGTGCGTGTGCGGGTCGATGGCGCCGGGAAGCACATACAGTCCTTTGGCATCAACGACTTCATCCGCCGGGTTGTCTAAATCCGTCCCGATCGCTTTGATTTTGTCGCCATCTGCAAAAACATCGGCCGTATAACGGCCGGTCGCATTAACGATGGTACCTCCTTTAAATAACACACTCATCTGGGCCCTCCTTTGTAAATGGCTCTAGTTTAACGTCCTTCTCCATACCTTTATCCATAACCGCAGTTTCCTGACGATTCCACTCCTGCGGCATTTCCTTATAGGAAATTAAACCCGGAACCGGGCATACGAATTTACACAGCATACAGCTCAAGCATTTGTCTTCGATTAAATTCGGCCGGCGACTCGCGGCATCCCATTCAATGGCCTGCCCGGCCGCATCCTGACAGACAATGTAGCATTGTCCGCAGCCGATGCATTTATCCAGATCATACTGGGTAATTCCCTGGCGCTCTAATTCGAAAGCTTCGGTTTCGTGCAGGTTCGGCAGGGCTTTGCCCACCAGTTCCGCAACCGACTTAATTCCGCGTTCAACCATAAAATCGGAAAGGCCTTCGATCATATCTTCGACAATCCGATACCCGTAATGCATGATTCCGGTGGTCACCTGAATCGTTGAGGCCCCCAGTAGGATATATTCGAGGGCATCGATCCAGGTCTCGATGCCGCCGATTCCGGACAGCGGCAAATTCAGCTCTTCATTCTGGGCCATGGAAGCGATGAAATTCAGGCCGATGGGCCGCACAGCAGGCCCCGAGGTCCCGCTGATAGCCCCTTTGCCGAAAACATTGGGCGTGGGCACAAAATCATCCAGACCCACCGAAGAAATGCCGCGGACGGTATTGATGGCGGAGATGGCATCCGCACCCCCGTTTTTAGCATACATGGCCGGTTCGTTCATGTCCGTAATGTTGGGGGTCATTTTGGCAATCACCGGAATGGAGACCACATCTTTGACCGCGGCGGTAAATCCTTCCAGCAGCTGGAAGGCCTGCCCGACCTTGTGACCAGCCCCTTCGATACACATGTGGGGACAGGAAAAATTAAGCTCCAGCATATCGGCCCCGTTGTCCTCGGCCGCTTTGGCCAGATACATCCATTCATCGGTGAAAAACCCCATGATGCTGGCGATGATGGGATGATCGGGATAATTCTTCTTTAGATACAAAAACTCTGCAAGATTGTCCTTCAAGGGACGATCGGATATCATTTCAACATTTTGCACCGCCATTGCCTTTTTGCTGCCGTAATGGACACAGTGCATCCGGGGAGAGGGATGGGTGATCGGCAGCCGGTCCGAATTGAGGGTTTTAAATACGACCCCGCTCCAGCCGGCATCAAATGATCGCGCCACCATCTCGGCGCTGTTGGAAACCGGCGACGATGAGAGCAAAAACGGATTTTTAAATTTTATACCGCAAAAGTCTACGGATAGATCAACGTTATTTGTCACAATATTACCTCCTAAACCGGGTAAACCGGAATTTCGAAACACGAAATCCGAAATCCGAAACAAATCCTAAGCACGAATATTTTAATGTTCAAAACAAATTCAAAATCGATCTACCATGCTGTTAACAATCTGTTTTGGTCATTTGAATTTAGGTTATTCGAGATTGTTTCGAATTTCGATATTCGATATTCGGATTTATTGCCTACTAGATTGTCGAATTTTCACCGTAAAAACACACCAGCTCTTTATACGCCTATTTGCCAAGATATGCTTTGATAGCTCGGGCCGCCACTTTGCCGTCCTGAACTGCCTGGACCACCAGGGCCGGCCCGCGAACGATATCACCACCGGCAAAAATGCCGGCAACCGAGGTTTTGCCGGTCTCCGGATCGGCCTGGATGAGCTTTTTACCATCGACTTTAACATTCGGATACCAGTCGGGGGAATCATCCGGGGCTTTATTGCCAATGGCCTCGATCACGATATCGGCATCCATGATCCATTCGGAACCTTTTATTTCCACCGGCCTTCTGCGGCCGGATTCGTCAGGCTCTCCCAAACGGGTACGGATCAGTTTCAATCCTTTGAGTCTGTTCTTTTTATCCGTCACATAATCCACGGGCTGGTTCAGCAGCATAAAGTGGATTCCGGCCTCCTGGGCCTCGATGCGCTCATCGGGCTCGGCCGGCATCTGCGAATAGGATCGCCGGTATATCAGATAAACATCTTTGGCAGCGAGTCTGGCAGCCGATTCGATACAATCCATGGCCACCGACCCGCCGCCGATAACGGCAACGGTTTTGCCCTTGATTTTCTTCTCGATTTCATCAAAGCGCCCATCACGCAGGGCCGCAAGGTAATCTACCGATGAATACAGACCTTCAATATCTTTTCCGTCCGGCTTTATCGTGGCCGCATCCCACAGGCCGGGGGCCAGAAATACGGCATCAAAGCCGTTTTCCAGCAGCTTTTCGGCGCCATTTTTATCATCAATCGGCGCGTTGCATTCAAATTTAACGCCCAGTGCTTCAACATCTGCCATTTCGTTTTTCAGAAAGTTCATGTCGAATCGGTAGGAGACCACCCCATATCGTAAAACCCCGCCGGGTTCGGGCCTGGCTTCCAAAACCGTCACCTGATAGCCCTCTTTGGCCAATTCGGCCGCACAGCTCAAACCGCCTGGACCGGAGCCCACCACCGCTATCTTTTCGGATCTGGGCTCGGGCTTTTCAAATATCTTGAAGCCTCTTTCCCAGGAATGCTCAACCAAAAATCGCTGGATTTTACCGATCTGGATGGGATTTTCAACCCCTTCCGGACGATTTTGAGATTTAAACATGGCACTGCACTTTTCCTCGCAGAGTCGGGCTGTCGGACAAAGAACGCCGCAGGCGCCGCCCATTATGTTATTTTCTTTAATCGTGCGGATGGCACCGGTGATGTTTTTGAATCGCAGTTTGCGGATAAATTCAGCCGGTTTTGTGTCGGCCGGACAGCCCTCGGAGCAGGGCGCATCATGGCAAAGCAGACAGCGATCCGCCTCGGCAATCGCCTGGGCCAGATCAAGCCCCTTTCCCATTGTTTTAAATTTATCAAGATTACTCACAGTTGTTCCTCCTTGCGCGTGATAATTCGTCCCTTATGCATAATAGAATGACGTTCGATCTACCGGAGAAGCCGGCTCTCGAGTGTAGAAAAAATTTACCGTCCAAGAATCCTAAAGATTGATTAGTTGAACAAAATTAAGAGTTTAAGCTTTTAGGCAAAAATTGTCAATTAATAATGGCTATAATTTCTATGGGTTGACTCATTTATTGTTTTTCACCCGAAAAAAGCTTGACGGAAAATCCCGATACCCATATAAAAAGGCTAATTTATCAATATTGAAGACCTCGGCTTTGACTCTTTAAGCCGGAACAACTGCAACTGCCTGCCAATCAACAACAAGCATCTTTTTAAAATTTGAAACATTCAACTTAGGAAATAATTACCGCCGAAAGGGGGAAAAGGATGTCCAGAGTTGTAAAATGTGCCCATATCCAGGCATCCAACGCCAAACATGACGGAACACCGGCTGAAATTAAGGAAGCCATGATCCAAAAGCATATCCCGTTAATTGAGGAAGCCGGTGAAAAGGGTGTCAAGATTCTCTGTTTGCAGGAAATTTTCTACGGCCCCTATTTTTGCGCCGAGCAGGATATAAAATGGTATCAAAACGCCGAACCGGTCCCCGGGCCGACTACCGAACGCCTGGCCGAATATGCCAAAAAATACCAGATGGTCATGATTATTCCGGTCTATGAAATGGAAATAGAAGGCGTTTATTATAATACGGCCGCAATCGTTGATGCAGACGGAACCTACCTGGGTAAGTTTCGAAAAATTCATATCCCCCACACCTGGCCGGGATTCTGGGAAAAGTTTTATTTCAAACCGGGTAATCTGGGATTTCCGGTATTTGAAACCGCCTATGCCAAAATCGGCATCTATATTTGCTACGATCGCCATTTTCCGGAGTGTGCCCGGCTGCTGGCACTCAAGGGGGCCGAAATCCTGTTTAATCCTTCAGCGACCACATCGGGCAAATCCCAGTATTTGTGGGAGCTGGAACAACCGGCCCAGGCGGTGGCCAACGGCGTGTTTATCGGCGCCAATAACCGCATCGGCCTTGAAAAACCCTGGGAATTCGGCAAGTTTTACGGTTCCAGCTATTTTGTGGATCCCCGCGGCGAGTTGCTGGTCAAAGGCAGCGAGGACAAAGACGAAGTGGTTATGGCCGACCTTGATCTCGAACTCATCCGCGAAGTCAGGGACGGCTGGCAGTTTTTCCGGGACCTGCGACCCGATCAGTATACGGATCTGACCCGAACCGTCGGTTCATAAATTATAAGTAAAGAAGATCGTTATTAGGCTAACCGAATCTGAACACGCCTGTCCAGATTCGAAACAGGAAAGGAGGTATTCACACTTTTTTATAATCCCCATTAAGGGGGCCAACCCATAAGGAGGTCAACAGAGAATGAGCGAAGAAAACGCACAGGAAAAACAACATTGGATTGTTTATCCGCTTGGCAGTAAACCCAGGTGGCCGCTAGCGGTATTGCTGGGAATTCAGCAATACCTGACCATGTTCGGCGCCACGGTCCTCATCCCCTTCATTGTCGGCGGGGCCATGAAGCTGCCCCCGGAAGAGCTGGCATTGATGATTTCAACCATCTTTTTTACCTCCGGTCTGTGCACCCTGATCCAGCAATCAGCGCTGGGCAACCGTCTTCCCGTTATCCAGGGCGGCACGTTTTCATTTCTGGGGCCCACATTTGCCATTATCGGCATGGTGGCAGCCAAGAAACTGACCGGGGCGGAACCCATGTGGCAGATCCAGATCCAGCATGTGGCCGGCGCAATCATGATTGCTTCGGTATTTGAAATTGTTTTAGGGTATACCGGCATTATGGGCCAGGTGCGCAAAATTATCAGCCCCATTGTCATCGGCCCCACCATCGCCATGATCGGTCTGGCACTCTACGGCATCGGTGCGCCCTGGATGGCCAGCAACTGGATCATATCACTAATTACGCTGTGTGCCCTGATTCTCTACTCCCAGGTATTTTCGCAAAAATCCAAAGCCTTTATGCTTTTTCCGGTCCTGCTTGCCATCGCGACCGGCTGGCTGGCATCGCTGATCGGCACGGTAACCGGAATGATTTCTCCGGACAGCCCGGCCTATCTGAAAACCGAACTGGTCGGGGCTGCGCCCTGGTTGAGTCTGAAACCGATGATGCCGTTTAAGTGGGGATTTCCGGATTTTGGCAGCACTACCCTGTGGGCCGGTGCATTCGGCATGCTGGCCGGCTACCTGGCCTCCATGATCGAGTCCATCGGTGATTATTATGCCTGCGCCCGCATTTCCGAGGCGCCGGTGCCGACCGGACGCATGATCTCCCGCGGTCTGGGAGCTGAAGGTCTGGGTTGTTTTGTTGCCGGTATCCTGCAAACCTGCAACGGGACCACAACCTATTCCGAAAATATCGGCTCTATCGGTCTTACGCGCGTCGCCAGCCGACGGGTGGTGCGCTGCGGGGCGGCGGTGATGCTGATTATTCCCATTGTAGCAAAGTTCGGCGCGATCCTGGCCACTTTGCCCAAACCGGTGGTGGGCGCCATGTTCGTGGGACTGTTCGGAATGATTGCCTCCGTTGGTTTATCCAACCTGCAGATTGTCAACTTGAACAACTCCCGCAACCTGTTTATTATCGGTATATCCTTCTTTGCGGGACTTTCGGTGCCCTATCATTTCAGCCCGATGCTTTCGGCCGGTGCGGTACCGATTGACTGGAGCGCCGGCGGTGCCTTTATTAAAGTGATCGGCGATATCCTGCAGGCCATCTTAACCACAGGAATGGCGGTGACCGCCTTACTTGGCATACTCCTGGACAACATTCTGCCCGGCGCCACCCGGGCGGAGCGCGGCCTCGAGGTCTGGGAAAAGGAAGCTTCCGAGGAAGCCTGGCAGGAAGCTGAAGCCCAATGGGCCGCGATGAAGGAGGGCGAAGCCCGCCCGGTTTAATTTGAGCGTTTCAAACCTATACAATCGCTCAATTTGAACACGAACGCAAAGTGGGGGAAAGCACATCGCGGCTTTTCCCCACTTTTACATTAGAAGTGGTTTCAAAACCTCAGATCAGGTTCAAGGGCCCCGCTAACGCGGGATTACATATCTGATCTTAAAAAATTAAGGTATGCATCAAGGCGCCCCGCTTGCGGGGAAATCCGTCATACGGTCTGGACGGCCATTGGAGCCTCTTGAGCCCCTTAAATTTCTTTCAATTAGATGCGAAATCCCGCTTCATTTAGCGGGAAGATGGGGTTTTGAAACCACTTATATTCAAAGGATACGCCATTGCTGCCCAAACCGCTGCTATACATCATTTACGTTCTGATGGTCATCATCGGGCTGGTAGCCATGTACTCATTGCTGAATGCCGGCAACCCGGACAGCCTGCTGCGGCCGATTTTCCCGGACCCTAAATATGATCTGTATGTGGCCATAATCACCTCGGTCCTGGTTTTTATCCTGGGATTTTTTGTTTTCTTTTCGCGGGACCAGGAAAGCTTTCGGCAACTGGTGCAAGTGAATGCTGAAAAAATTAGAACGCTGCGCAACGAGGGCAAAACCGATGAAGAGATTGCCGCTTCCATCCTCGAGGCCATGGGCAGCTACGGCGGGTATAAGCATAATCTGGCGCGTAAGAAGTTGTTGATATATTTAGCCGAGTTCAGGTAACAGAGGAATAATTGAGCTTTTGATTATGCCTCACGCAAAGCCGCAAAGGCGCTAAGGATTTATTTTTTAATTTATATTATTTTTCTTTGCGACTTTGCGTCTTTGCGTGAAACTAAATCTCACAGGTTCATAGAATCAGCTATGCATTTTATCGGTGAACAACAGTGGATTTTTATTGCGATCGCTTTCTTCGGGATCATCGGCTATATTGCCTGGATGCGCTGGCGCGACCGGAAGTGGATCGACGAGCGTTTCGGCAGCCGCACGATTCTGGCCATGAGTTTCGGAGTGAATTTTTTCGGAAGGGCTTCGGATCCTGGCAAACCCAGCCGCAGCAGCGGCTTCTTGCTGTTGCTCAACGATGCCCTGTTCTACCGCAGCCGCGTAAAAAAAATCGAACTGGAGATTCCGGGAAACCGCATCGCACGGATTTATCACGACCGATCCCACAAAGGTGTAGACCTGCACCAATCGCTTGTAAAAATTGACTTTTTAAAC
>JASFIU010000022.1:0-22992 GCA_050122495.1 Desulfobacterales bacterium
CCACTTGGCTATGCCGCCAAAAAAAATGGAGCGGGAAACGGGATTTGAACCCGCGACTTCGACCTTGGCAAGGTCGCACTCTACCACTGAGTTATTCCCGCTCATTTGAACCTTATTTTTTAGCCAGATAACAATTTTTTGTCAATAAAAAAGCTCAATTTTGAAAAAGTGTTCGGGACCTTACGAAATAATCCGCCCCGGACCAGATGGTGAACACCAGCGCGCCCCACAAGAATGGCGTGCCGATGGCCTGTACGTTGAGCCCCCAGGTTGGATAATGGATCATTAACGGGATGATGGCGGCTATCTGAAAACCTGTTTTGTATTTCCCGAGGTTGGATGCCGATATGTCCTCACCCTTTTCGGCGATGATGTTCCTCAATCCGGTCACGGCCAGTTCACGACCGATAATAACACATACGATCCATGCCGGAATCCACCCCAATGAAGTCAGCATGATGAAAGCAGAAGAGACTAAAAGCTTATCGGCAATCGGGTCCATGACCTTTCCGAGGGTGGACACCAGGCCCCTTTTTCTGGCGATAAACCCATCCAGGTAATCCGTAATTGCCGCTGCACTGAATAAGAGCGCAGCAATAAATGTACAAACTTCGGTCGGGAACAACAGAAGAACAACAATGATCGGCACTGTTGCAATGCGAAACAGGGTCAGTTTGTTGGGACCGTTAATTAAGTTTTGGAGGGATTCCATTGGGCTTTTAATTTGATTTACTGTTCCTGATTTTGACGGGCAATATATTTGTCCCGGCACTCCTTGCTGCAAAAATATAAATCGATGGCATTGAGATTCAAATGCACGGCATTTCTTTTGGGGAAATAGGCTTCACAATAGGGATCTTTAATCATCACATCATCAATCTGGCCTGTTTTCTTCCCGAAGACCGTTTTCTTCTTCATATCCGGAAACATCCAGGATCTCAACGACCGGTATAATAGATAACCCACCCCAAAAAGTATTAAAAATTTGAGCATTTAAATTCGAATACCTTTTGCTTTTCATCCCCCAGACGCTCCAGCAAGAATTGCATCTCCTTCTTCAACACCGGATGAATGATGAATGGATCTATATCACAGATCGGCTTTAACACAAAACGCCTTTTATGCATCCGGGGATGCGGTATCACCAGGCGTTCTGAATCGATAACGAAATCCTCATAAAGGATGATGTCCAGATCAAGGATCCGGGGGCCGTACCGAATCGGGTCTTTTAGGCGTCCAGCAGCGCGCTGGATGGATTCGATTTGGTCCAGCAAATCATAGGGGTCATGGGATGTCTCCAGCTTGACCATCGCGTTGATAAACCAATCCTGATCTTCGTAATCCACCGGTTCGGTGGCATATACGCGCGACTGGGCAAGAACCCGGGAAGTGCCGGTTTCGGCAAGTGCCTTGATTCCCCTTTGGCAATTTTCAAGTTTGTCCCCCAGGTTAGAACCAACCGAGATGTAAGCAATGTGCAGATCCTGCATTTGAAAAAGTTGTTCTCTAAGCAACCAGTTCTATTTAAAAATCGATTACGGATTATTAGCGATCTGGAATCTTGGAAAATTGGAAGAATGGAAAAATGGGTTTATGTGAATCAAACGACTCGCCAATTACGACGAACATCCAATGACCCAACATTCCACTATTCCACTATTCCAATATTCCATTATTCCAATTCCCAGCACTTATTCCCAGGCGTCCGGTTGAAGAACACCGGTATAAATGACACGGGCATCGCCCTCCATATAAATATCGTTGTATTGGCCGTCTGCGGCGCTAAAATGGATGGTCAGGTGCGCCCCGCTTCTGGTTTGCACATCGATGGGTGACTTCATATTCAACTGACAGGCCGCTATAATGGCACTGGCAATGGCGCCTGTCCCGCAGGCCAGCGTTTCGTCTTCAACGCCTCTTTCATAGGTTCGTACCATGATCTCATGGGGTTTGCTGCGGTATACAAAATTGGCGTTGGTTCCGGCCGGCGCAAAATCCGGATGAAACCGAATTTCCTTTCCCCATGCCACCACATCCACATCATCAATCTGCTCCACCATGACGACCACATGAGGCACGCCGGTGTTTATACTGCTAATCTCCAGGGAACGATCAGCTAAGGCAAGTGGGTAGGCCAGCTTAAGGTCAGAAGAATCCGGCATCTTCACCTTTACCCGGTCCTGGTCGATTCGGGCATGAATCACCCCGGCTTCAGTTTCAAAGGATAAGGTGGTGCCGGCGATTGCGTTTATATGGGCAAATCTTGCGGCGCATCGGGCACCATTGCCGCACATTTCGGCTTTACTGCCGTCGGAGTTAAAAAACCGCCAGCGGAAATCACAGCTTTCGGAGGATTCAATTAAAATGAGGCCGTCAGCGCCGACTGACATTTTCCGGCGGCAAACGCTGCGGATGAAGTCGGCTAAATTTGTGCTGGCAACCATCGCTTCGCGATTGTCGATAATAATGAAATCATTACCGGCCCCGCTCATCTTGTAGAATGGTATCGGATCCATTTTTGCCTTTTATTGTTATTTAGGGTGATCGCAATGCGATAATCCATCTCAAGAATGCGTCTATTTGCTCACATGATTTGGGTTGTGCCCGTTGGCCCGTTTGCCCGGAAAACCCAAAACTCTAATCCACATTTTTGAGACGGGTTCTATTTGATAATCATTTCTCCAGAAAAGAAGGTATCGTCTCCCCTCTGACAAGATCCTGGTAGTTTTCTCTTCTCTTCACCACCTGATAATGTCCGTCCTTCACCATGACTTCCGCAACTCGGAGCCGCGAACAATAATTGGAAGACATCACAAACCCATAGGCGCCGGTACTCATTACGGCCAGAAGATCGCCACCGTTGACATCGGCAAGGTTGCGGTCAACCGCTAAAAAATCACCACTTTCGCATATCGGCCCGACGACATCGGCAACGGTTGACGCTGCTTGGGAGCGCACAACGGGCTCAATGGCATGAAAGGCGTTGTACAGGGTCGGACGAAGTAAATCGTTCATGCCGGCATCCACAATAATAAAATCTTTGGCACTCCCCGATTTTTTATAAAGAACACGGGTTATCAAAATGCCGGCATTGCCGACTAAAACCCGGCCCGGTTCCAGGATAAGTTTTAAATCCATACCCTCAAGGTGGGTCAGAAAACTTTGGGCATATTCTTTGAGAGACGGCGGGGTCTCTTCGCCATAGGTGATTCCCAAACCGCCGCCCATGTCAATATATTTGACACGGATTCCCAACTCGGTTTTCAAGTGATTGACCAGCTGTTTTATACTTTTGAGGGCGTCTTCAAAAGGCCCGGCCTCCGTTATTTGAGAACCGATGTGACAATCGATACCGACAACTTCCACATGTTCAAGACTGGCGGCCAATTGATAACCTTCGATGGCCGCCTCAATATTAATTCCGAATTTATTCTTCCTGAGGCCGGTGGAAATATAGGGGTGTGTTTTGGGATCGACGTCTGGATTTACACGGATGGCCACCGCAGCGCGCTTTTTTAGCATGCCGGCGCGCTGGTTAATCAATTTGAGTTCATCGAAGGACTCCATGTTAAACATCATAATTTCCGATTTCAGGGCATAGTCAATTTCGTCGACGCGCTTGCCGACGCCGGAGTAAACGATGTGATTCGGTGCAAAGCCGGCCTGTATTCCGCGATAAAGCTCCCCTCCGGATACGATATCCAAACCACAGCCCTGGGTGGCAAACAATTTCAGGATGGCCAGATTCGTGTTTGCTTTTGCAGAGAAGCAAATCAGCCGATCAATACCTTCAAAGGCTTCGTTAAATGCTTTTAAATGACGGGTTAAGGTCGCATGGCTGTATAGATAAAACGGTGTTCCAATCTCGGCCGCAATTTTTTGCACCGGCACATCTTCACAGTAAAGTTCATTTTCGCGATAGGTGAAATGATGCATGCTTCCCTCAAAAAATGTTAATGGTAGTCGAATTGAACGCTGTTTGAGTCTTTACCGCCCTGCCCGTCTTCATCGTAGACGATCACCTTGTAGATATACCGATAACCCGGCTCGAGAGCCTCTGAAAAAAGCATCCGTGTGGTTTTGGGTCTTTCAGATCGTTTCATTTGAATCGGGATATCACCGATCTCGGCAAACCGAATCGGGCATTTTTCACAATTGGTATCTTCGGCTGACAATTTAGAACGAAAAACTTTACACCTTGCCGGGAAAGAAACGGACCGGTCATCGTTGCTTTGAACCGTCCAGCTCAGCTCCACATTCCGGCCGTGAATGGCATAACTCAGGTCCTTGACCGCCGGCGGAAACCGCAGCTCGGGGGGCCGGGGGGGGCCTTTTTCCCCACATCCAGCCCACAAAAAACTTAATGTGACCAACGTAAAGAAAAAAAAAGCCAGCCATCTATTGTGGGGATAAATGTTTTTGGGGATCATCATTCGGATATGGCAGTGTTTTTTTTCAATTTCTGCTCAGCGGCTTCAATCGCGGCCGCTACCGCTGCTGTGGCCGTCCCGCCGATTGAAGTTCGCCGGTCAATCATCTGCTGGGTCGCTAAAAATTCAAATATGTCGTCTTCGATTTGGGGTGCAAATTGCTGCAGCTGTTTTAACGAAAGTGCATGAATTTCCTTTTTCTTTTTTAAGGCGTAGCGAACGGTCTGGCCGACGCAGTGGTGCGCTTCTCTGAACGGCATGCCTTTGGTAACCAAATAGTCAGCCAGGTCGGTTGCATTTTGATATCCCGCAGAGGCCGCATCCAACATCCGGGTTTGGTTTATTTTTATTTGCGGCAGCATTTGCGCATAAACTTCGATACAGGAGCACAATAAATCGGCCGTATCAAACAGAATCGTTTTATCTTCCTGCATGTCGCGATTATATGAAAGCGGTAAAGACTTCATCAGCGCCAACATGGCCATCAAGTTACCAAACACACGCCCCGTCTTGCCCCTGACCAGTTCCGCAACATCCGGATTTTTTTTCTGCGGCATGATACTGCTGCCGGTTGCAAAAGCATCCGGCAGTTCAATAAAACCAAACTCAGATGAGGACCAAATAATAACTTCTTCAGATATCCGGCTCAAATGCATCATGCAAATGCTGGCGGCAGATAAAAATTCAATGATGAAATCACGATCGGCGACGGAATCGACACTGTTGGCTGAGACCTTCGCAAACCCCAGTAACTCGGCCGTATATTGTCTATCGATCGGGTGCGGCGTGCCGGCGAGGGCCGCACTACCCAGGGGCATCACGTTGATGCGTGCCAAACAATCCTCCAGGCGCTGGCTATCCCTGGAAAACATTTCATAGTAGGCCATTAGATGATGGGCCAGCAGAATCGGTTGTGCTCGCTGAAGGTGGGTGTAGCCCGGCAGCGCGGTTTGGATGTGGCGCTTGGCAAGGTCGACCAGTACGCTCTGCAATTTTACCAGGAGGTGGATGATGGTGTCGACCTCATCCCTTAGATACAGACGCACGTCCAGTGCCACCTGATCGTTGCGACTTCTGGCGGTATGCAGTTTCTGAGCGACTTTCCCCACGAGCTCACCCAGCCGCGATTCAATATGGGTGTGGATGTCCTCCAGACTTTCGCTAAATTCAAATTTGGCTTCGCCTATTTCTCGATTGATGGTCTCCAGCCCTTTAATGAGTTTCTGGGCTTCCCCATCGGAAATAATGCCGGCTTTTGCCAGTGTTTGGCAATGTGCAATACTGCCCTGGATATCATAGGCGTACAGGCGTTTATCGACATCAATCGAGGCCGTAAAGCGTTCGACAATTCGCGCGGTTTTTTCTTTGAAACGGCCGGTCCAGAGTTTTTCCGACATGATTTCCCTGTTGCGAGTTGCGCGTTGCGAGTTGCGCGTTCAGCAACTCAGAAATAATCCATTGGCTTCCCGCATCCCTAAGAAGTTTTGGAAGTTAAATCTTATTTCTCCATTAACTTTTGAATTCGCAATCTTAAGGCGTTCAGACGGATAAAGCCTTCTGCGTCTTTTTGGCGGTAAACATTGTCGTCTTCAAAAGTCGCAAAATCTTCCCGATAAAGCGAGCGGTCGGATGCGCGCCCGAGAACGCGGCAATTGCCTTTGTATAATTCAAGACGCACCTTTCCGGATACATTCCGCTGGGTCATATCAATCATATTCTGTAAAAGTTTCATTTCAGGCGCAAACCAGAAGCCATTATATACCAGTTGAGCGTATTTGGGAATCAGCGAATCCCGCAGATGCATAACTTCGCGGTCCATCGTGATGGACTCCATCGCCATGTGGCCGACGCGTAAAATCGTGCCGCCGGGGGTTTCATAAACACCGCGGGATTTCATCCCGACAAATCGGTTTTCAACAATATCGACCCGGCCCACGCCATGTTTACCACCATATTGATTTAATTCTTTTAACAGATCCGCAGGTGATCGTCGGGTCCCGTTGAGCTCGACCGGGTTTCCCTCTGTGAAGGTGAGTTCAATAATTTCAGGCTGGTCCGGAGCTTCCCGTGGTGAAACGGTGAGCGTAAAAATATCCTCGGGTGCTTCCGCCCAGGGGTCTTCAAGTATACCGCCTTCATAGCTAATATGTAAAAGATTAGAGTCGGTACTGTACGGTTTGTCATGGGTCGCCTGAACGCGGATACCGTGTGCTTTGGCAAAGTCCATTAAGGCGGTCCGTGAATTTAAATCCCACTCCCGCCAGGGAGCAATGATTTTTATATGGGGGTCATGGGAAAGATAGCCCAGCTCAAAACGAACTTGATCATTACCCTTGCCGGTTGCACCGTGGCTGACGGCATCGGCCTTTTCGCCTTGCGCGATTTCGATCTGCCGCTTTGCGATCAGCGGTCTGGCTAAAGAAGTGCCCAGCAGATACTGGCCCTCATAGATCGCGTTGGCGCGGAAAGCCGGAAACACATAATCGCTGACGAAAGTTTCGGTCAAATCCTCAATATAGGTTTTTGTGGCCCCGGTTTGATGTGCATTCTCCCGGACTTTATCCAGGTCATCTTCCTGGCCGATGTTGGCTGAAAAGGCAACGACCTCGCATTGATATGTCTCGATCAGCCATTTCAAGATAACCGATGTATCCAGCCCACCCGAATACGCCAACACCACTTTACTTATCTTATCATTCACAATACGAATCTCCAGCTCGCGTTATTTATTCTGATTGATTAAAATATCCAGTATGGCTTTGTGCATGTGAAGCTTGTTTTCGGATTGATCCCAGACAACGGATTGGGGACCTTCCAATATCTCTTCGGTAATTTCTTCTTCGCGATGGGCCGGCAAACAATGTAAGACAATCGCATCTTTGGCGGCATGTCTTAAAAGTGAGGCATTGAGCTGATAGGCAGTAAAGATGTCTCTGCGCGATTCCTGTTCTGCCTCCTGGCCCATACTGGCCCAGACATCTGTATTGACGACATCAGCATCTTTAACGGCGGCGACCGGATCCGTATTGATGGTGATCTTCGCAGCGGGCTTCTGAACAGCGTTATTCACAATCGTTTCATCCGGCAGGTAACCTTGAGGACAGGCAATGTGAAGTTCAAATCCCAAGGTGGCCGCCGCATTGATCCAGGATTGGGCCATATTGTTGCCATCCCCCACCCAGGCAATTTTTAAATTTTCATAGGCCCCCTTGTGTTCGATGACCGTCAACAAATCACTTAACACCTGGCACGGATGATAGGCATCAGTTAAGGCATTAATCACCGGGATGGCCGAAGATGCTGCAAACTCATTTATTGTTTCTTGAGAGAACGTCCGGATGGCCAGGGCGTCTAGATATCGGGAAAGAACCCTGGCGGTGTCTTTGATGGGCTCAGCACGGGACATCTGGGTATCTTTGGAGCTGATAAAAAGCGGAGACCCGCCAAGCTGCACCATGGCCGTCTCAAAAGAGACCCGTGTACGCGTTGATGGTTTATCGAACAACAGCCCGAGGCTTTTCCCGGTCATGGGTTGCTCGGCCACGCCGTTCTTTTGTTTTTGTTTAAGCTCTATGGCGCGCTTAAAAAAGCCCTCAAATTCTTCTTTTTCAAGATCCGCCAGTGTAAGTAAATGCTTGGTCATATGTCCCCCAATGGTGATGCGCTCGTTCGATGCCCCATGATTAATTTTCAGTATCCGGTTATTTTTTAGGTGTCAGGTGTCGGGTTTCAGGTGTCAGGTAACAGATGGCAGAAGTCAGATATCAGAAAAGAGAAACCGTTCTCTTTTTTCTTCTGTCATCTGTTTTCGGCTCGGCTGAGCTTGTCGCAGGCTGTGCTCCGTCGTCTGTCTTTTCCTGACACCTGAACACTGAAACCTGAAACCATAGATATCGTCTTGAAACCCAATACCAGTGCGTTTAATCCATCCTATCGCCCGGAAGATGAGGCTTCAGCAAGGATCGTATCCAGGCATTCGACTAATTCATCAATTTCGCTATTGGAAATAACCAGGGGTGGGATGAATCGTAAAATATTGTCCTGGATACAATTAATCAAGAAGCCTTTTTCCATACACCGGTTAACCAACGGGCTGCCGTCGATTTTAAGCTTCATGCCGAGCAGCAGCCCCATGCCGCGCACATCTTCAACAACGGCATGTCTGTCTTTCAGTTCGTACAATTTGCCTTTAAAATAGTTGCCGGTCTGAAGACCGTTTTCAATGATGTTGTCTTCAGCGATAATTTTGCATACTTCCAGGGCGGCGGCCGTAACGATGGGCGTGCCGCCAAATGTGGATGCATGCGAACCGGGTCCAAAGGCGGCGGCAATTTCTTCTTTGGCCAACATCGCTCCAATGGGCAACCCATTGGCCAGCGCTTTGGCCAGCGTCATGATATCCGGTTCAACCCCGAAGTGTTGATAGGCAAAAAGCTGCCCGGTACGGCCCATTCCGGTCTGGATTTCATCAAAAATCATCAGGCTGCCGGTTTCGTTACATATTTGTCGCACGGTTTTCAGATAATTTTCATCCGGGCAGCGCACACCGCCTTCTCCCTGAACCGGCTCCAGCATGACGGCACAGGTGGCGGATCCGATTGTTGAGCGCAAGGCGGCTGCATCATTAAAGGGCACAAAATCAAAGCCTTCCAGAATCGGGTCGTATCCTTTTCTGATTTTTTCCTGGCCGGTCGCAGACAGCGTGGCCAACGTGCGCCCGTGAAATGAACGTTCCATGGTTATGATTCGAAAGCGATGCGCCTCACCCCGTTCCTTGAAATACCTTCTGGCGAGCTTAATGGCGGCCTCATTGGCTTCGGCGCCGCTGTTGCCAAAAAAGACGCGATCCGCAAAACTATTTTCAACCAGCCAGGAGGCCAGCTCGACCTGCGGAAGGGTATAGTATAAATTGGAAACATGCAAAAGGGTTTCAGCCTGTTGCGCAACTGCCCCATGGATCCTGGGATGGGCATGTCCCAGATTGCAGACTGCAATGCCGGCCACAAAATCCGTGTAAACGCGACCCTCAGTGTCCCAAAGCTTACACCCGCTGCCTTTTTCAAAGGCAACCGGAAATCTCGTATAGGTCGCCGCCATCACCTGATCGGCGCGTTTCATTACCTCGGTGGTCATGCGGTTACCTCCGTGCCAATTCCGCTGTCCGTAAATAATTCTAAAAGAATCGCGTGCCGCTTGGTACCATTTATGATTTGAACTTTTTCAACGCCATTCTCTAAAGCGTTTAAGCCGAACTCAATTTTGGGAATCATACCACCGGAAATACTCTTATCGGCGATCATCTTTTTAATCCTGCGGGCGTCGATTGAACTGATCAGGTCCCCCGCTGCGTCCAGAACGCCATCGACATCCGTAAGCAAAATAAGACGCCCGGCCTTAAGGGCTACGGCAATTTGGCTGGCGACAAGATCCGCATTGATATTGTAAGTTTCTCCGCCTTCCCCGGCACCCACCGGCGCAATAATGGGTATAAAGCCCTGCTGGGTCAGTTTGTCGATAATATCGGAATCGACCCGGGTCACCTCCCCGACCAGGCCCGGATCGATGATTTCGGGTGCCGTATTGCCATCCTCCTGGTGTACGATTTGAAGCTTTTTGGCCTGAATCAATCCACCATCTTTGCCGCTAAGCCCAACGGCTTTTCCGCCTTGCTGATTAATCTGATGAACGATGGCTTTATTGATTTTGCCGCCCAAGACCATCTCAACGACATCCATGGTGGCTTCATCGGTCAGACGCATACCGCGCACAAATTTGGGCCGGATGCCCATTTGGTCCAGGACCAAATTAATCTGGGGCCCGCCGCCGTGTATTACAACCGGCTTCAAACCGATAAATTTTAGGAGCGTAACGTCACGGGCAAAATCAAGCTTTAGCTGCTCATCCACCATGGCATGCCCGCCGTATTTAATCACGATGGTCATGCCATAAAAGCGACGAATATAGGGCAGCGCTTCGATGAGTATATCCGCCACGCTGGGGGTCGTATCACGATTGTCTTGTGTCATCGTCTGATTGCACCTATTTAAATTTTTATCCTAAACAAGACTCATCAGAGAATATACCGACTCAAATCCTCATCTTCCATAATACCCTTTAATTTCGATTCGACATAATTTTTATCGATGATCATCCGCTTATCTTTCATCTCGGGCGCATCAAAAAGAGGATCTTCCAAAAGACGTTCCATTATCGTATGAAGCCTGCGCGCGCCGATATTCTCGGTACGGTTATTGACTTCCTCTGCAATTCTGGCGACGGCCTCCACGGCATCATCTTCGAAGACGATGTCAACTCCCTCGGTTCTCAACAGGGCAATATATTGAAGCAGAAGCGCATTTTTCGGTTCCGTCAGAATTCGAACAAATTCTTTTCTGCCTAAGGCATCAAGCTCGACCCGAATGGGAAAGCGGCCCTGCAATTCGGGGATTAAATCCGATGGTTTGACCATATGAAATGCCCCGGATGCAATAAACAAAATATGATCGGTCTTAACCGGGCCATATTTCGTTGTGACCGTACTGCCCTCAACGATGGGCAAAAGATCTCTCTGCACGCCCTCCCGGGACACATCCGGGCCGTGGGTGCTGTTTCTTCCGGCAATTTTGTCAATCTCATCCAGAAAAATGATCCCGGATTGTTCGACCTTTTTGATGGCCTGCTTGACGACTTTGTCCATATCCACAAGACCCTGGGCTTCCTCCTGGGCCAGAATTTCCATCGCCTCCGGCACCTTTACTTTGCGGCGTTTCGTGCCTTTGGGAAATACACCGCCCAGCATGTCCTTAAAATTAATCCCCATCTCTTCCATGCCGACATTGGAAAAAATTTCCACCATGGGCATACTGCGGTCGGCCACATCGAGATCCACATATCGATTA
This sequence comes from Desulfobacterales bacterium, assembly GCA_050122495.1. Lineage (GTDB taxonomy): Bacteria > Desulfobacterota > Desulfobacteria > Desulfobacterales > JAHEIW01 > JAHEIW01. Next base: position 11,330 of record JASFIU010000022.1, read on the forward strand.
TCCAGTTTGCCCTGGCGCAGCATGTTGCGAAGTTTTTCTCGGGTAGAGGAAGATTCCTCGGTCTCAGAGGTGACCAGTTCAAACTGCACCTCTTTCGGGTCTCCATTTCGTGTGGCCGGTGCTGTATCTGATTTTGGAAGCAAAAGATCCAGCATACGCTCTTCGGCAACCTGCCAGGCTTTACCCTGAACCGCTTCCTGCTCTCTTGCCTTTAACGTATTTATCGTCAGCTCAAGAAGATCTCTGACCATAGATTCAACATCCCGCCCCACATACCCGACTTCGGTAAACTTAGATGCTTCGACTTTTGAGAAAGGGGAATCCGTGAGTAGGGATAAGCGTCGGGCTATTTCAGTCTTGCCCACTCCGGTGGGGCCGATAACGATGATATTTTTGGGCGCAATTTCATCGCGCAATTCCTCGGGAACTTGTTGCCGGCGCCATCGATTTCTTAAGGCAATCGCAACGGAGCGCTTGGCTTTGTCCTGTCCGATGATATATTTATTGAGTTCGTTTACAACCTCAGAGGGTTTCAAAGGATTCATATCGGCTATATCCGTATGGTTTTAAATTATCCCGCGTGCCACAAAAAAACAGACGCTAAAGGATCACATAATAAATCTTCATTTAAAGCGCTTCAACCGTGATTTTGTCGTTGGTATAGATACAAATTGCGGCTGCAATCTTCATTGCGGCTTCAACAATTTCGCGGGCATTGAGATCGGTATGCTCAATCAGGGCGGTTGCCGCTGCCTGAGCACTGCCGCCTCCGGACCCAATCCCGATAACAGATTCATCCGGCTCAATGACATCGCCGTTACCTGATATGAGATACATGGATTTTTCATCGACTGCAATCATCAGCGCCTCGAGACGTCGAAGATATTTGTCGGTCCGCCAGTCCCGCGCCAATTCAACCGCCGCTCGAGTCAGATTTCCATTGTAGCGTTCGAGCTTTTGTTCCAAACGCTCCGAGAGATTCAAAGCGTCGGCCGTAGCGCCCGCAAATCCAACAACAATTTTTTCCTGATAGATTTTTCTGACTTTCTTGGCGCGATGTTTAATGACGGTTTCCTTTAACGTGACCTGGCCATCACCGGCCACCACCGCTTTTCCCTTATGCCGAACCGCTAATATGGTCGTACCGTGTATTTTCATCGCTTAATTAGTCCCAATAATTAGCTATTTTTCGTTGCGTGTTACGGGTTGCGAGTCGCGAGTCCTGCACCGCAGCATTTCGTTTGCAAGATTTTAACCCGCAACCCGCAACTCGTAACATTTAAAATTAATTGAAATCTAAAGCACCATCCATGGATTACCTTCATTTGGGTTAGTGAACTGCTTTTTTATTTCCTCGGATGGGCCTTATCATACGTCTCCATCAGCCGGTCAATGCTGACATGGGTATACTTTTGGGTTGTTGAGAGACTTTTATGGCCCAGAAGTTCCTGCACCACTCTTAAATCCGCGCCTGCATCCAGCATATGCGTGGCAAAGCTATGCCGTATCGCATGCGGTGAAACCGTTGTCAGTAGGCCGACGGCATCAATCAGATTTCTTAAAATTCTGGCAATTGAACGGACCGTCAAACGCTGGTTGTATTTATTCAAAAATAGAGCGCGGCTCTTCAGGTCCCCGGCCCCGACCTGGCCCTCCAATTGCTCCCGGTAGGCTTTTATCGCCGCCAGCGCCTTCTGACCGACCGGTATAATTCGTTGTTTATTGCCTTTCCCTAAAACGCGAACAACCGCGGTTTCAAAATCAACATCTGAGTAATTCATGCCGGCAAGCTCAGATACACGAAGCCCGCTAGAATAAAGTGTTTCAAAAATGGCCCGGTTTCTCGAACCCAACAGTGTTTCAGTCTGGATTGAATCCAGAAGCCGAAACATTTCATCAACCGAAAGATAGACCGGAATGGTTTTATCCTGCTTCGGGGTAAGGACCAATTCAGCCGGGTTGTCGGAAATGAATCCGCGCTTGACTAAAAATTTAAAAAAAGACCGGATCGCCGACAGCTTACGGGCAATAGTTGTCTTTTTGTTCTGGCGGTGCAAAAAGCCCAGGTAACCCCTGATTTGTATTCCGTCGATTTGTGAAGGTGAAACATTGCGCGTATGTTCTTTGCGGCCTTCGCCCGCCTTTGGATATTGAGCCATAAAAGCAAAAAATGCATCAAGATCCTTGCGGTATGCCCGGATCGTCTGATCTGAATACCCCTTTTCAGCGGCAAGGGATTCTAGGAACAGCTCTATCAGACGTTTTGCCGGGTGGGATTCCATTTAGATATTTCCCTTAAAACTCGATAAGGGCTTGCAGTTCATCCCAGGTACACACCTCCACAAATGGGTGCGGCTGTCGATTCCAGGGCTGCTTAAAAAGGATCGGCCGCACGCCGGCTTCCTGGAGTGCAAAACAAGTTTCAAGCCGATCTTCGATAAAATAAGAAATATTTTTATCGAGCAGAATGCTTGTTTTGCCTTCATGGGAACCGGTGGAAATGACTTCAAACAGGGCCGGTTCCAATGCCAGCGTCTCCCCGATCCAATCACAGATAGAGCCTAAATAGGGACGGGCAGTAACAAAAAGCACCGGGCCGAAGTGTCTTCCAAGCCGGCTCAAAACTTCAGGCGCACCCGCTATCGGTCTCAATGGAACGGAATAATTTCCATCCAATATGCGGGTGACGACGGCGTCGATGATTTTGGGCTCGATTTCGAGGCAGTCCGTTAAATTATAACACGTAATGTCTTTATAGCGAATGCCGTCAATATTAAATTCCTGGTGAAGGATATCCAGAAACAAAGACATCGTGTCTGCCAAAACACCGTCTATATCAAACGCCACCGAGGCTGGATCGATCATCATGGTATTCGTTATTGGGTATTGGGTATTAGGTATTCGTTATTGGTTATTGGTGTAATGATTAGCATGTTAGAATGGATACCCGGGCTTTTGAAAGCGCTGTACCCGGTAAAACCGATTTAAATTTGATCAATAGACCGAAAGCGTACTACTAACGAATAACCAGTAACAAATAACGCAGCCGCTACGCGGCTACCCGCCGGGTCTTCTTCTTGAGCCTGGAAATGCGACGCCTGTAAATCGTCGCCATCTTCTTGTTCTTCGCCTGCAGTGCGGCCTGGCGCTCAACCTTGAGGGCTTTGATCTTATGCTTTAGGGCGGCGACGGTAGCGTCCGTCTTTTTTACGGGTGCCGCCTTAATGCCTTTTGCATCTTTAATGGCGACGATCAATCCTTCTTTTTTCATGCCGTGCACGCCGGTAATGCCCGGTATTTCCTTGGCCATTTCCCGAAGTTCTTTGACCGTCATTTTTTCCAGAGGCTTGCCCTTGGCCGATTCCGCCGTGAGTTCGGCCGGTTTCTCCTGGGCTTCAGCTTGTTTCTCTTTGCCTTCAACCGCTTCCGCTTTGGCATCGGCCGGCTTTTCTTTGGCTTTGGCCGGTTTCTGCTTGCCTTCGGCCGCTTCCGGTTTGGCTTCGGCCGCTTCTGCTTCGGCTGGTTTCTCTTTGGCTTTGGCTGATTTCGATTTGGCTTTAGCCGGCTTTTCCTTGGCTTCATCCGGCTTCTTTTTGCCCTTGGCCTCTTCTTCTTTGGCTTCGTCGGCTTGTTTCTCGCTCATTTCGCTGGATTCTCCTTTTCTCTTTCTCGTTTAAAGCATAGGCGGAGGCTACTGGCCCCCGCCTATAAACTGCGCAGGTTGGGCTAAACTTTTAATCGATAAAACGTAACCCTTTTTGATATCAAATAAAAAAGTCTAATTCAATAAACAATTTATTCTTTATCGCCTTTATTAAACAGGCGCGCAAATGGTTTAAAGAGCTCGATCGGGATTGGAAAGATCATCGTTGAATTGCTTTCAGTCGACATTTCATTCATGGTTTGCAGATATCTGAGCTGCAAGGCCGTCGGATGTTCTTCAATAATCTCGGACGCTTCTGCCAATTTGCTGGCCGCTTGAAATTCACCCTCGGCATTAATCACCTTGGCCCGCCGTTCGCGCTCGGCTTCAGCCTGTCGCGCAATGGCCCGCTGCATCTCTCCGGGCAAATCAATGTGTTTCAGTTCCACGGTAGCGACTTTAATGCCCCAGGGATCCGTGTGGGTATCCAGGATCTCTTGAAGTTCCGTGTTTATCTTTTCCCTTTCGGCCAAAAGATCGTCCAATTCAGATTGACCGCACACACTCCTTAGAGTTGTCTGGGCCAGCTGGGACATCGCGTAACTGTAATTTTCGACTTCAACGATCGCTTTGATGGGATCAATTACCCGGAAATAAATAACCGCATTAACCTTGACCGAAACATTGTCGCGGGTAATCACATCCTGGGGATCCACATCCATGGCCACCAGTCGCAGACTCACCTTTACCATCTTATCAATCAGTGGGATCAAAATGATTAAACCGGGTCCTTTAGCGGCGATAACACGCCCAAGCCTGAATATAACGCCACGTTCATACTCATTTAAAATGCGAAGTGCTGCGGAAAGAAAAAAGATAACGAGCACAAGAATGGCAATTGGAGTTAGAAAACTCATACTGTCCTCCTTTAGCTAGTTAGATGGTAAATCTACCGAACCATGTTAGACTTTAGTCATTCATTTTCTATACGTTCTAAGGCTCATCCGTCGGTTCGACTTCGAGCATCAAATTCGCCACATCGACGACCCGAACTTTTGTGTCTGCTTCAACCGTTTTATCGGATCTTGCGTTCCAAAGCTCGCCGTGAACAAATACCTTGCCTTCCGGTGCCAATGCTTTTTTGACAATCCCGATTTCACCCACCAGCCCCTTCGATCCTGTCTTGGGTTTTGATATTTGCGCCCGAAATACCAAACCGGCAATAAACACGAAGAATCCGGACACCAAAATGAGGGTCGGCAGGAGAACCCGCCAGGATAATTTCAAGTCCGGACCGGTGCCCTTAAACATCATCAGCGATCCCAAAAGCAACGAAATAATGCCGGCGACACTTAAAAGCCCATAACTTGTGATTTTCATCTCCATGATGAAAAAGATAATTGCCAAAACAATAAGCAAAATTCCGGCATAATTAACCGGCAGCGTTTGCAAAGCAAAGAAAGCCAGAATAAGGGCAATGCCGCCGATGACTCCCGGGAATATCGCGCCCGGGTGAGAGAATTCAAAATAAAGCCCGGCCAGGCCGATCATTAACAGGATATAGGCGATATTGGGGTTGCTGATGGTCCTTAAAATCTTGGTCCGCAGGGTCGGTTCAACCACAACTTTTGCAGACTTAGCGAGATCCAAAACGCCTTTTTCCTTGATTTCACGGCCATTGAGCTGCTGGATAAGATCATCGGTATCTTCGGCAATAAGATCGATGATGTTTTCCTTTAGGGCTTCAGTCTCTGTTACCGAAACACTTTCACGGATGGCTTCTTCCACCCATTTTGCATTTCTGCCACGCTCTTCGGCAACGCTTTTGGCATGGGCCACCATATCGTTGATGACTTTTTCCGACATCTTGCCGCTGATGTCCTTACCGCCGGCGCCGACGGGATGGGCTGCACCGATGTTGGTCCCGGGCGCCATGGCGGCAACGTCAGCGGCCATGGTAATCATTACACCGGCAGAAGCCGCCCTTGCGCCGGAAGGCGACACAAAAACGACCACCGGCACTTTACTGCCCAGGATGCTCTGGATAATCTTGCGCATGGATTCAGCCAGCCCGCCGGGAGTGTCCAGCTCAATAATGAGGCAGGCGGCGCCATCTTTTTGCGCCGTTTCAATCCCATCTTGAATGAATTCCGCCACACCCGGACTGATCGCATCCGACACGTTGATGATATAAATGTCATCTTTAGCGGCCCAGCCGGCATGAGAAAAAAACAGGATTATAAATGCGAATAATGCTACGGTCACTATTTTAGATTTCATAAGGAAATTCCTTCATCAACATTTTCATATCTTCCCACACATTCCGCTTTTTTTCGGGATTTCTAAGGAGATAAGCGGGATGGTAGGTCGCAATTACCTTTAACCCTTTATACCGATGCGTACGCCCCCTTAACCGGGATATCGGTTCGGCTGAATTAAGAAGCGTTTGAGCGGCAACGGCTCCAAGGGCACATATATATTCAGGTTGGATTGCAGCAATCTGTCTCTCCAGAAATGCGAAGCAGGTATTGATTTCATCCGCCTCCGGGTTGCGGTTTCCCGGAGGCCGGCATTTGACAATGTTGCAAATGTAAGTCTGCGCGCGTGTCAGTTTGATCGCTTCGATAATTTTTGTCAGCAGCTGACCGGCCGGACCCACAAAGGGCTCGCCCTGCCGGTCTTCTTCAAAACCGGGGCCCTCGCCCACAAAAACAAGTTTGGCCTGCGGATTTCCGGAGCCGAAAACAATATTTTTGCGGTGCCTGGAAAGCCGGCAGCGTTGGCAGTCGCCTAAGTCCGAACGAATCTGCGTTAAAGTTTCCGGCCGTGGTTGATGCGCAGCACCCCAGGCAGCCATTTTTTCAATACGACTGGGGCTGCAATCGAATCCGCGGTGCCCTTTTTCCGCAAAATATTGCAGGGTGTGTTTTAACGCATCGATCGTCTCGATTATTTCAAATCTTGATGTCACGCTAAGCCGCTTTTATTCGTTTTGAGGGCCTGGTGGAGCTTCTGCCGGGTTCAACGCCTTGGCGACAATCCGATCAAGCAATATGTGGGCAACCTCCTGTTTTTCCATCGTGGGCAAAGATTCTTTGGTGCCGTTTTTAAAGAAAATCGTAACGTTGTTGGTATCGGACTCGAAACCGGAATCCGGGGCGCCCACCAGATTGCCGACAATCATATCCAGGTTTTTTTCAACCATCTTTTGGGCCGCGTTCTTTTCAAGTTCTTTGGTTTCGGCCGCAAATCCTACCAGAATCTGATGCTTCTTTTTTTGACCGAGTAACTTCAAAATATCCTGGTTTTGCTGGAGCCGCAACACCAGTTCATTCTTAGTTTTTTTAATCTTATGGGCTTGGCTTTGGTGCGGTCGATAATCAGAAACCGCTGCGGTTTTGATAATTACATCCGCATCTCCCATATGCTGGAACACGGCGCCTGCCATCTCATCCGCAGTGCGCACCCGAATTGTGGTCACATTCATCGGATCAGGCAAACGCGTCGGCCCTGAGATCATCATAACCTCAGCTCCCCTGTGCTCCGCCGCCCTGGCAACGGCAAAGCCCATCTTTCCCGAAGAGGGATTGCTGATGAATCGCACCGGATCGATAGGTTCGATGGTAGGACCGGCAGTGACGAGTATTTTATTCCCAGCTAGATCTTTGGGTGACAAACAAGCCAGAAATCGATCTAGAATCTCTTCCGGTTCGGGGAGTCGACCCGGGCCGGTAGTGCCGCATGCCAGCTGACCGGATCCGGGCTCCACCACAACATATCCATCGGACCTGAGAGTGTCAAGATTTCGCTGAACCGCCCGGTTTTCGTACATATGGGTATTCATTGACGGACAGAGAACAACCGGCGCGGTGACCGCCAACATAAAGGTACTCAAAGGATCATCCGCGATCCCGTTTGCCAGTTTTCCAATCATATTCGCCGTTGCCGGTGCAATAATGACACCATCCGCATCCCGGGCCCAATCAATGTGCCGCAAAGACCCCTCACTGCCTTCTTGAAACATATCTTTGAAGACCGGCTGACCGGAAAGGGCCTCGAAAGAAAGTGCGCCGACGAACCACTGCGCACTTCGGGTCATGATCACCCGCACTTCGGTCTCGGCCTTTTTTAAGAGTCTTAGAAGCTCTATACTTTTGTAGGCCGCAATACCGCCACAAACAGCCAGAATGATGTTTTTATTTTTGAGTGCGTATTTCATGGTCGTTTTAAATTTAAGATAGAAGCGCTTTACACAAGTTTGGTTTTGATTATTTCAAAAGACCTGTCTGGGTGCCTTCTATCGTTGGGGCAACCCAAATCTCAACGTAAGTATTAAAGGCCTCGTCGGTAATGTTCATCACGCACCAGCGATTGGCTTTTTGAAACAACAGCATGGTTCGCTCCGACTTAAATGAGCTGATGATATTCCAATTATCTTTGGCCATATTCGTTTGAAAAAAAGAGATCAGCGAGCTGGTTTCAATGCGGCCTTTTAAAACCAGTACACCCGCGGAAAAACCGGCGGTCTGGTAAATAAAAGATGATTTTTTATCGACCTTCAGCTCTTTAGGGACAAGAACATCACCAAAATCATAGTATTGCGCAGGAACACCGCTGCTCGTTTTCGATTCGGGGGCCGTGGCTTTGTCATCCTTTTTTGAAAGTGAAGAGCACCCGCCGACTGAAAAAACAACTACGGTCATAAAAATCAAAATTACCAGATACAGCCTTTGCTGAACATCAATAAATACCATTTGGCCTCCTTATTAATCTAATTCGTTTTGCGCAAGATACCATGCATAGGTTTCTTTTATACCATCTCGCAAGCTGATCTTGGGTTGCCACCCCAATTGTTTTAACCTGGATACATCCAGCAGCTTGCGGGGGGTGCCGTCGGGCATCGAAGTATTCCAGCTGACCGCACCCTTATATCCGACAATTTCTTGAATGACCGCGGCCAACTCACTGATCCGGATATCTTTTCCGCTACCCACGTTGATATGAGGTACGCGGTTTCGTTCGCCGGGATGGTTATTCGGCGAAGCCGGAGGTCTTTCGAGCGCTGATTGACCCTGCTGTTCAGGAGCGATCGTCCTGATGCGATCGTAGGCGTCATCGGGCAAATTGAGCAAAAAAAAGCAGGCTGCGGCCAGGTCATCGACATGCAGAAATTCCCGTTTGGGCCGACCGCTTCCCCAAAGATGAATGCCAGATGTGGGCTGAGGGTCACGCGCCTCGGCCTCGGCCAGGGCGTTTAATCCATCCAGAAACTCAGCCGAAATCGGACCAAAAAAGGCTTCATCCTTATTGATGCTTTCCCAATCTCCCCGGCGCGCGAGTTTTGCCAGGTGAAATTTTCGAATCATGGCCGGCAACACGTGAGAATTATCCAACCCAAAATGATCGTTGGGTCCATAAAGATTGGTGGGCATCACGCTGCGATAACGCGTCCCGTACTGGCGATTGTAGGCTTCACAGAGCTTAATGCCGGCGATTTTGGCAACGGCATAGGGTTCATTGGTGCCCTCCAGAACACCGGTCAGAAGCTGCTCTTCACGTATGGGCTGTTCGGCATATTTCGGGTAGATACATGAACTGCCCAAAAATAAAAGTCGTTCCACCCCGGATCGGTATGCTTCATGAATCACATTGGTCTGGATCATGATGTTTTCAAATATAAACTCAGCGCGATACGTATCATTGGCGCGGATGCCGCCAACCTTAGCCGCCGCTAGAATAACAGTGTGAATTTTTTCATTTTGGAAAAAATCGCATACGGCTGCTTGATCGACAAGATCCAACTCATGATGGGAGCGGGTGACGATGTTATGATAATTTTCAGCCTGTAAATGACGTTGAATTGCCGAACCGACCATGCCGCGATGACCGGCTAAAAAAATGCGGGCATCCTGCGGCAGAAGACTTGAATCACCCGGGGGGCCCGAATCTTGAGTTTGCGCTTTAGTCATATCCTTTTTTTCGCGAATAACTACTCGGCCTGGTTGTACGTTTGAAAACCTTCTTGCAGGCATAGCTCATCTTTTTCAGCCTCTATCATGTCCATGGCCACCATTTCTTTTACCAACTCCTTGAAAGTGGTTTTGGACTCCCACCCCAACTGCTTTCTGGCTTTGGAGCTGTCGCCCAGCAAGGTATCTACTTCGGTCGGACGAAAATAGCGCGGGTCGATGCATACGATCTCCCTGCCGTTTCCGGCATCAATTCCCTTTTCTTTTAGTCCATGCCCTTCCCAGCGAATCGATATTCCCACTTCTTTTGCCGCCAGTTCGATAAATTCACGCACCGAATGCTGCTTGCCGGTAGCGATAACGTAATCATCGGGTTGATCCTGCTGGAGCATCAGCCACTGCATTTCAATATAATCTCTGGCGTGGCCCCAGTCCCTGCGTGCATCGAGGTTGCCGATATAGAGTTTGTTTTGCAGGCCCTTGGAAATACGCGCCAAGGCGCGCGTAATTTTACGGGAAACAAAAGTTTCACCCCGAGTGGGGGATTCATGATTAAACAAAATGCCGTTGCAGGCAAACATTCCATAAGCTTCGCGGTAATTGACGGTAATCCAATAGGCATAAAGTTTGGCCACGCCGTAAGGCGACCGCGGATAAAAAGGTGTAGACTCCGTTTGAGGCGTCTCCTTCACCAATCCATAGAGTTCTGAGGTCGAGGCCTGGTAAAAACGGGTCTTATCGATGAGGTCCAGTATGCGAATGGCCTCCAGCAGACGTAGCGTACCAAGGGCATCCGCATTGGCCGTATATTCCGGCGTTTCAAACGAAACCATCACGTGGCTCTGCGCTGCCAGGTTATAGATTTCATCGGGCTGCACTTCCTGGATGACGCGAATCAAATTGGTCGCATCGGTCAAATCACCGTAGTGCATGAAAAAGCGCACACCCTTTTCATGGGGGTCTTTATATAAATGATCGACACGGGCGGTATTAAACGAGGAGGCTCGACGCTTGATGCCATGCACCTGGTAATTTTTGTTTAACAAAAAATCGGCCAGGTAAGCACCGTCCTGTCCCGTGATTCCGGTAATCAACGCGCGTTTCATTACCTGCTCCTATCTACGGCTCCAGTAAACTCTCGATTTAGGGTAGGGTTTTAAAAAATTTTATCGTCTGCTTCAATCCGTCTTCTAATCCCATCCGGGGCTGCCAGTTCAGTTTATCCTTGGCCAGCTCGATATTGGGTTGGCGCTGCAATGGATCATCTTCAGGGAGCGGCTTAAAAACAATTTCCGAATTGGATCGGGTATGGGTAATGATCTTTTCGGCCAGTTCAAGGATGCTGTGCTCCTGTGGATTGCCCAGATTCACCGGGCCGGTAAAGTCATCCGGAGTTTGCATCATCCGTATGATGCCCTCGATCATATCATCTACATAACAGAAGGAGCGCGTTTGCTTTCCATCTCCGTAAACGGTAATATCTTCTCCTTTTAAGGCCTGAAGAATAAAATTGCTCACCACGCGGCCGTCATTCGGGTGCATCCGTGGTCCGTAGGTATTGAAGATTCGAACCACCCGAATATTCAGGTTATGCTGCCGGTAGTAATCGAAGAAAAGCGTCTCCGCGCAGCGCTTGCCTTCATCATAGCACGATCGGATTCCAATGCAGTTCACATTGCCCCAATATTCTTCGGTCTGGGGATGCACGCTCGGATCGCCGTATACCTCGGATGTGGACGCCTGCAGAATTTTCGCTTTTGTACGCTTGGCCAGCCCGAGCATGTTAATGGATCCGTGCACATTGACTTTGGTGGTTTGCACGGGATCGTTCTGATAGTGAATCGGTGACGCCGGACAGGCCAAATTATAGATCTCATCGACCTCTAAATATAGTGGAAATGTAATATCATGTCGGACGAGTTCAAAATAGGGATTATCCAGCAGGTGGACAATATTCCGCTTGGTGCCTGTATAAAAATTGTCCACGCAGACGACGTCGCAGTTTTCTTTCAGAAGGCGTTCGCACAAAAAAGATCCGAGAAACCCCGCAC
>JASFIU010000023.1:0-20691 GCA_050122495.1 Desulfobacterales bacterium
TATTACCTGAATCTTGCATGAAAATGAATAATAAGATAAAATTATGATTAATTACGGTGGGTTATGCAAATAGGTGATGTGGATCAAAATACGGATCAAGTATATTTTGAAGAACTTCAGGGCGAGGGCATTCCGCTGGACGCGGGTGGCTCATGGGTGTATACTCAGAGCACAAAAGATGATTTTAATTGGTTTTGGGCGGGCAAGAAATTTGAAGATGACCTTACCCGGGTGGTCTTTAAAATGAAATCGGAGAAATCAGAACCGGTTTTCTTTTTCTTCTTCTTCCTTCTCCACACCTGGCTCTTCTTTGGGTTCAAACTCGCTTGTGACTTCTTCGGTATCTTCCGTTGGGGGTTCCTTTTCTTCTGCCACCGATTCGACAACCGCTTTTTCCTCGGGCACTTCTGAAACTTTGGCTTTTAAATTACGGTTTTCTTTTTCCAGCGCTTTCAATTTTTTGCGCTGGGTCAATCGGGAATTGATGCCCACGATCATTCCGATAAACACTCCCACAATAAGGGAACCATATACGACCCCATATACAGGAACCGGCATGCTGCTGAATTGAAAATAAAAGTGCAATGTCATCGTTTCATTGTTTTTAATACCGAACGTAACCAACACCACGAGTACAATGAGCAACAATAACGCTTTAATATAGCTCCCCATTTTATTCTCCTTTGGTTGTGCTTCGATAAAGGCGGTTTACGCCGACACCAGGGTTCACTTGAAAATCGAGATACAGAGAAGGAAATCCTTTTCGGTCAGCCATACTGTATGTTCGAAAAGCATTTTTTGTCAAGTTATTCTCAATATTCATATCATGTTTGGCCCGAATTCCAAACCATTTGCTACCGCCGGATGATGGGTCGGCAGACGCATCGTACCAATTGATTTTATTCGCTTTTTTAACCCGATTCACCATCGGCTTCTGGATCCGATTTCGACAGTTTGGCACCAAGATCCTCGACAACTTTGGAAGCTGTTTCCGCCTTAGCTCTGGCTTTCGCAAAGCGACGGGCTGCTTTTTCAGCCTGCTTTTCGGCCGCTTTATAAGTCGCCTGCAACGCGTCGATTTTGGATTCTACTTTCTCTGAACTCGCGGCTTCCGACTTGACCTGTTTCAATAGTTTCTCTTTGGCAGCGATCGCTGTTTTTTGAGCGGCTTCCGCATCCTTTTGGGCCGCTTGCATTTTTTTTTCGGCATCTGTCAGTGCATCAAGCGCTGCGGCAGCTTCACCCGCCTTGCCCTCCTCGGGCTCGGCTTCCAATTCGATATCTTCTGATGCCAGGACCAGGGCAGTGATGGGCAAGTCCGCAAGAATCTGTTCAACGGGGTTGTCGAACGGATCCAGGGGCTGATTGCCTTTCAGGCGGAACGGCAAAAAAACGAGGGAGGCATCTTTTGAATATGCGATCACATTGCTTATCCTGGCGTTAAACACCATTTCGGGTTCGGCCTCGATGCGAACATCTTCCAGCTGGCGTCTGAAATCCGCCATGCGTTCTTCGGACGGGTGTTCGGCACTCGGCGCTAAAATCCGTATTTTAGCCGTCTGCCAGTCTTTATTACGTGTCGTTAGATATGCCAGCAACAGCATCAAATGACTGCTGGCATCATCCCACCACCACACATCAATCCGGCGTTTTTCTAAAGGAACCGCTGTCAATTTATTCCATTCGTTTTCCAGGGCATTTAAAACAATAATATTGCACCCGAGACGAAAGGCCGTTTTAATCCGACGACCATACAGAATTTCGCGTATGCCAAGATTTTGGGTTCCTTCATTCTCAAACCAATTCAACAAAATGGTGTTCACCTTCAAAGGCCCGATTCCGTATGCCTGTACAAGGGTATGTATTCCCTGAATCAGACTTGGCGCTGCAATGACGAGGGGAAATGCCTCTGAATCGCTCGCGGCGATATCCTTACGCAACTCATTCTCGGCCTCCTCGCGCAATTTGAGGATCTGAGGGCCCTCACCTTCAAGTATCCGCACAACCGTGGCAAACCCGGTGTCACCTTCGAGCCATTCGGCGAACTGTAGCAGCCGTTGACGGCGGTGAGGATCATCTGAGAACACCAGCAACTGGGGCCTCCAATCCCTTGGATGCTCGGGTTCCTGGGCGGCCGCCAGCAGATTGGCGCGGATGCGCTGAAGATGATAAGATCGTCTGCTGTCAGCCCAGCGTGCCGGCCGGCTGGTGCGCTTTAGATATTGATAGATGCCGAATAAAATGGCCATCGCGATTAAACCCGCGGTTACATTAATCGCCAGCATGACGACCAGACAGGCCAGAGCGCCGGTGAGGCTCAGCCGCCGGTCATACAAGTGAAAGCGCGGGCGAAAGGAAGGGCTGTCGGCGCGGGCTTCGAAATAGGTGGCATAATTTAACAGGCCGTAGGAGATCAAAAAGAACATCGACACCACCGGGGCGATAATATTTAATTTTCCCAGCCCGATGGTGGCAAAAGCAATACCGGCGGATAGCAAGACCCCTCTGCGGGGATTTTGGGCGCTGCCGGATCCCTTGGCGAAGGGCAATAAAAACGGGAAAATTCGATCACCGGACAGGGATTGCAAAATTCGAGGGGCTCCCAGAAAAGACGCCATCGCCGAAGACAGGGTGGCGGCAATCACCCCGGCCCGGATCAGAAATGGCACCGCGGAAACCCGTTTCATGGATCCATATTCGCTCATTAAGGTCTCGGTCGGCTGGGCGGCGGCAAAAACAATTGCCGCCAGGAAATAAACCGCGATTGAAACGCCCACGGCAATGAAGGTGCCTATAGGCAAGCTTTTACCGGCATCTTTCAGATCGCCGGACATACTGACCCCCTGCGTGAAGCCGGTCACGGCCGGGAAAAAAATGGCAAATATGATCCAGAAACCCAGTCCGGTTTCAGGCGCGGTCCAGTTGCGGACCAGCAAGGCATTGTCCCATTTTGTAATTCCGCCGATAAAAAAGGATAAAAGCGCTGCTGCCAGGATAGCCATGACCACGTATTGAAAGCGGGTCGCCCAATCGGCGCCTATCCAGGCAAATATAAACAAAAAACCCACCGCTGCGGCGGCAATAATCTGTGTATCGTAGTTGCCTTGCAGGGCCAGCGTTCGGGCAAGCACTTCGCCAAACCCGATACAATAAAAAGCGATGGAAACTGACTGCGCTAAAAACAGAACGATACCGATGGCACCGCCAAATTCCAATCCCAGTGTGCGGGAGATCAAATAGTAGTCGCCCCCGCCCTTGACTTTGAGATTCGTTGCGATGGCGGACAGCGAAAATGTCGTCAGCACCGAGATGCCGTTGGCCAGAGCCAGGATGAGCAGGGCGTATGCCAATCCCGCATTACCGACGACATAACCCAGTCGCAGGAAAAGAATAATCCCGAGGATCGTCAGAATGCTGGGTGTAAAAACACCCGCAAAGGTTCCCAGCGTTCCGCTGTTTATGTCCGAACTCGGCTGTTTATTATTTTTCATTTGTCTGCGTGTATCTGCGGTTAAATGCTTAAGTTTCAGGATCCAGGCAGTAAATTATATTCTATCAAATAATGTGCATCGAGTTAAAGTTCCTCCGGGGTGAAAGTTACGACTTCATCAATTTGCTTTGCATCGGCAAAGAGCATCGCCAATCGATCAATTCCCAGCGCATTGCCGGCCGCTTCGGGCATATCCTCGAGAGCCCTGAGAAATTGAGTCGGCATCGGATAAACCGATTTGCCGGACTTGCGGCGATAATCCTGTTCGCGTTCAAACCGCTGGCGTTGTTCAACCGGATCGATTAATTCGCTGAAAGCGTTACATATTTCGAGTCCGCCGATATAGAGCTCGAAACGTTCGGCATAGCGGTGATCTTTCGGTTTCAATCGTGCCAGGGCCCCACGCGAAGCTGGATAGTCATAGAGAAAAACCGGCTGGCTTATTCCCAGGCCGGGTTCAATTTCGGTGGCCATAATCTCGTCAAATTGATTTTGTTCCAGCGCCATTGCCAGCGAGAGCGATCCAAATTTTTTAAATGCTTCGTTAACCGATATTCGGGGCCAGGGCGGCGTGAGCTCAATCTGTTTACCCTTATAGGTCAGGATTTCTTCTGAACCTGTTTTCCGGGCTACAGCTGGGATTAAGGCCTCGCATTCATTCATGATATCCTCATAATTGCTGTCAATACGATACCATTCCAGCATGGTCATTTCCGGCAGATGAAGCCGTCCGCGCTCTCCATGGCGGAAACATTTGCAAATTTGAAATATACGGGGGACACCCGCCGCCAGCAGGCGCTTCATGCAAAGCTCCGGTGAGGTTTGCAAAAACCAGCCTGCGGATTCGACCGCATCGATATGGGCTTCGGGTGCCGGGGCTGGTATTCGCACAGGGGTTTCGACCTCCAGATAGTCGTTTTCGATGAAAAATTTCCGGATTGTCTGAATGATGGCAGCTCTTAGCAGAAGGTTCTTTTGCAGAGATGTTTGCCGAAAAGATTGCATAGACTCTTTTTGTATTGGATTGACCTGGATGGTGTCAACTCATTGTTGCGGACTTGGATACTTTTCCTTGAGGGCTGATTCTGTGAATTAATAATCCGCAGATTACGCAGATTAACGCAGATTTGAAAAATTAAAATGAAAAGATATAAATTAGAATTATTACAGAGACATAAATAGTTACTCATTTACTAAACCGATGAGTCTAATTTTATATTTTTTAACTCATATTTTAATCTGCGGAAATCTGCGTAATCTGCGGATAAATCAAGCTTTTAAATTTCTCTGTGGACTCTGAGTTCTCTGTGTTAAATAAAATCTACATTTTGTCTAATCTCAACAGTCCTTGCTGCTGTGTTGCAAACGTAGCCGACTTCATGTAAAAATACATCTGTTTCCTTTCCTGAACCGGGTCCGCCGGCAGGATTATCCAGCACCCCTGCGGTTTGCCTTGGGCCGCTGCAATTGGGGCCGGGATTGCTTGGCGGCATATACCGGCCGCAGGATGTGCGTTTTCATATCAGGAAAATGGCCGAGGATCGGGGGGCGCAGTCTTGCAGCGGCGCAACTTTTATCCGGTTTGGGTTTTAAGGAGATTTACAATCTTCAAGGTGGCATTAAGGCCTGGCAGGGCAAAAAGGCGGTCGGACCGCAGGAGCTTAATCTGGAATTGGTGCGTGGAGATGAAACTGCTGCAGAAATGATCGCTTTAGCATACGGGCTGGAGATGGGCCTGGGTGTCTTTTATCAAAAGATGATCGAAAGCGCTGAAGATCATGATCTCGAGGCGCTTTTTGTGAAACTTGCGGATATCGAAAATCTTCACAAAAAACGCCTGTTTGATCTCCTATCCGAAATCGATCCACCGGGCAAGGATATTGAGGCCTATGAAGCCCATATTCGGCCGACCATTTTAGAGGGGGGATTTGAGCTAGATGCGTTTATGAAAGAAAATGAACCATTTCTGCATACGGTCCCCGATGTGCTCGATCTGGCCATGATGCTTGAAACCCAGGCCCTTGATCTTTATTTGCGCTTTGCAGATAAAAGTGCCGACTCTGAAAGCCGGGGTGTGCTTCTTAAATTGGCGGATGAGGAAAAATCCCACCTTGGGGCTTTGGGTCAGCTTGTCGAGGAAAAAACGGCGAGGGTCTGAGGATATTAGCAGCTCACTTTCGAGGACGAGTACGAGGACGACGCCGAGGACGATACAAGTAAAATCGTAAATCCTACTCGTCCTCGTACTCGTGCTCGATAACCATAATTAGGTATCCAGGATTTCCCTTATCTTGCGGGAGATTTGCTTCAAATTGAAGGGTTTCTGGATGAATCCGTTGCAGCCCTGCTCCATTATTTTTGAAGCGCGGCCGTTTAAACTATACCCGCTGGAAAGCAGTATTTTGGCATCGGGCTTGATCGCTTTCAAGCGGTTAAATGTTTCGCCGCCGCTCATATCGGGCATAATCATGTCCAGAATGACCAGTTTTATCTGATCGCGATTGGCGCTAAATATTTTAATGGCTTCCGTGCCGCCGGGGGCAACTAAAATTTGATAACCCAGTTTTTCCAACATATCTTTACCAATATCGGCGACCATTTCCTCGTCATCAACCAGCAAGATCATCTCAGTTCCGACCTGTAACGTTTCAGTTCTGGCCTTTTCTTTGACGACCTGCTTTTCGGACGCCGGCAGATAAATTCTGAAGGTGGCGCCATGTCCCTTTTCACTATATACATTGATAATGCCGTTATGATTTTTAATGATGCCATAGGTGCTGGCCAGACCTAAACCGGTACCACGGCCCACGCCTTTGGTTGTAAAAAAAGGTTCAAATATCCTTTCCTGGGTGGCTTTATCCATGCCGATACCCGTATCCGAGACGGATACCCGCACATATCTTCCCGGGCGTATCGCGTAAGGTTTATCATAATCGTTTTCTTCCAGTCTGACATTTTCGGTTTCGAGAAAAAGATTTCCACCACCCGGCATGGCCTGCCAGGCATTTACAAATAAATTTAATAACACCTGCTCGATTTGTCCCTGATCCACTTCCACCGACCACAGGTCTTCCTGAAATTTTTTGTGGATGGTAATTTCCTTTTTTGTGCGACTGAACATATCCGCGCTTTTATCAATCAGGTTGTTTAAATTTATGGTTTTGACCTGATATTTACCCCCTCTTGCAAATCCCAAAATCTGCCGGGTGAGCTCAGAACCCCGCTTGACATAACGTTCCATATTACTCAGGAATTCACTGTGGGGGTGATCTTCATCCAGATCCATGAGCATCAGAGAAATGTTGCCCTGGAAACCCATTAGCAGATTATTAAAATCATGTGCAATTCCACCGGCAAGGGTACCGACCGCCTCCATCTTTTGAGCATGCTGGACCTGGGATTCAAGTCTTTCTTTATCTTTTTCGGCCTGGATGCGATCGGTGACATCACGCAGGATTCCTCGAAAACCGCTGGGTTCGTTATCCGAATTGCGCATCAATGATGCGGATACCTCTAATATTTTTTTGGTGCCATCCTTTCGGATAATTTGATATTTCGCTATTTTTGCGGATTGTCCGGTTTTGAAAACTTGATTAAACAATTGAAACATTTTCCGGGCAGTTGCCGGCGTCGTGTATTCCCGGTTGTTCATTCCCATCAGCTCCTGGCGCGGATATCCGATAATTTCGCAAACCTGATCGTTAAAAAAAGTAAAATCTCCTTTAAGGTTCACCTCGAAATAGCCTTCCTCGATGCTTTCAAGGATGTTGCGGTAACGCCTCCCGGATTCTTTAAGGGCTTCTTTAGCTGCTTTCTGCTCGGTTTTATCTTCTATGAGGCCGAGCCAATATTTCAAATGGCCGTTATTATCTTTAATGGCTGTGGCGCGTACGAAACCCCACAGGGTCTCCCCATTTTTTTTCAGATAGCGCTTTTCGGTTTGATAAGAATTTATCCTGCCGCTACGGGCTTTGCGGCTCAGTTTTCGGGTTTTTTCACGGTCATCCGGATGCGTGATGTCCATGAAGGTCAACTTCTTGATTTCATTTTGGTCGTAGCCGAGCAACCGGAAAAACACATTGTTGGCCTCTAAAATATATCCGCTGGCGTCGGCAATAGCGATGCCGAGCGGTGCGGCCTCGAAAACGGTTCGAAAACGTTTCTCGCTCAGGTGTAATTCTTCACCAGGCGCGTATCCTGTAGACGTTGATTTTAATTCGAATTTTTTTTCAGGCTGTTCCATCGCCATACCGCCGGTGGCCCGGATTTTTGAATTGAGCTCGGGTGTCTGACGTACATCCAATCGAATGATTGTGGCTTATCCTTGCGACGATCAAGTGCGGAAAAAATCCAGTCGATGCTACCGGAAACAAACCGGGTTGTCAATAAACACAGTTGGTTATTTGGGATTCGGGATTAGAGATGGGGTATTGAGTAGTGGGGATTGGCTAAAAAAAGGTTTCAGGTGTCAGGTTTCAGGTGTCGGGAACTAGGAGGTTTCGGTGTTCAGATTTTAGCAGAGCCAATTCTGACACCTGACACCCGCCTGCGCGGCCGTAGCCGCTGCGGCGCGGCGAAGGCCCGAAACCTGACACCTTGCAAAAGGCTATTGCCATTGGCGGGGTCGGGATTGAAGCATTTCCACGAAGGCTTCGATGCGGGTACGCAGCTGCCCTTCAGCAAAATTGCGGGTGTCCATACAATCGACCTCCAGATTCAGCACCGGCACGTCAATTTCCTTGAGCCCGTCGCTGATCAAGCCCCTGGCGCCCGTGCCCTGGCGACAGCCCCAGTGGCAGGGATTGATGGCACCGTCGAGTTTATAGTTCCGGGCCAGTTTCTGGAGATGATGAACCCGGCCTTGTATGTTGACGTTTAACGGTTTTGCAATCGCACGGCGCGCCATCCCGGTAAACGGGTCATCCGGGTCAATCGCCTCCCAGTAGATGTCGTTTAATTCATCGCAAACGATGTTGGCTTGATATTCTTTTTCGAGCAGATCGACCAGCGGGTTCTTAAATTGAATTCGGTTTTGGATCCACAACAGCCGCAGCTTTTCATCGGCGACCCCCTGATTTCCCTTGTCGATCCTGTTGCTGAATTCATCCTTGTAAGCCTGGGCAATGTCGATGGCGGCATCCGTGCCAAGAAACAACAACATGACAATGCCGAAATTAATCAGAAGATGGCCATCTGTGGGTGAGGGTATTTTTTGGGCCAGTCGATACATGTCTTGTAAGATTTCCCGGGCCCTGTTCGTTTTTTCGACCGCCTGGCGCAATTTGTCTTCATCGAGCGGCTCGCCCGTATGCCGGGTAATAAAATCAACCATATTTTTTATCTGGTCAGCCAGATACCCTACGTTTTGTTCGGATTCTTCCTGGGGAACATTTAAAACGAAAAGGTCTTTGCTAAACATGTGGGCCAGGTTTTCCAGTACCGCAATCCCGCCGGAGCAGGGGCAGGTGCTGGCGATGAGAAAATCCGGTTCAGGCATAATTCCTTTTCTGGCGGCCCCGATGACCCCGCGGTGGAAACCGCAGGTGTCGCCGACAAAGCCGGCCTGTTCGGCCTCTTCAAGAAAGGGCTCGGCCAAGCCGGCGGATGCCAGCGCCGCACCCACAAACTCGACAAAACAGGAGGTAATGCCCATGGCATTGAGCAGGTCAAAAGGGACCGCAAGACCGCACCAGGCCACATGATCTTTGTCGGAGTACAAGCGGCTGCTGAGCTTGGCCGTCTCCAGTGCATATTTTTTCCTGGGATTTGGCAAATCCGGTTGCTGCAAGATTTTGGCCTCAATTCCGGCTACCATGTCTTCAAAGTATTCGTACATCATTTGATACGCCTTTTTTCTCAATTCATTTTAATCAAACAAGCATTTCAATAAACGCTTCGATTCGGGTTCGTTGTTGTTCGATGGAGCGCAGGTTACAATCGCCTTCAAGGAGCAATAACGGAATACCGGCCCGGCGCAATGTCTCGCGGACCATCGGTAACCGATCCAGATAGGGGTCGCAAAACTTGACCGTCTGGCCGATAACCCCTTTGGCGCCGGAAGCCTGAGCGCGGGCCAGGATGTCTTCGGCCATCTTCAGCGGTCGGGCCGGATCAAATGTCCGGGCACAGGGGGGTCGGGATAACAGGAAGCGCGAAATCTGGACAAGCAGATCTCCGTCCGCGTTAATTTCTAACGGTGTGAATAATCTTGAGCCCGTGCAAAGATCATCTTCGATAATACGGGCGCCGCAGGATTCGAACAATGAGAATGCCTCAGGATCTGCCAGGACATTGCCAAAAAGATATACGGGGATCTCGTCGTTGTCGGACGCCCTTGACTCCGGTTCGTCCAGCACCTGCTGTAGGCGTGCTAAACTCTTTTCGAACGGCGCCGTCATGGCGGTATTGTAAAAAGCCTGCATGGCGGCACTGCCACCCGGCAGCGTTCCCTGACGTTGCCGTTCGCGCAGCCGGGCAAAAAGATCGGCCAGATGATTGTATTGTTCGATACTGGCTTTAATATCGTTATGGGAGACGGTGCGCCCGCTCCATTCTGAAAGGGCTTCCATAAGACGGGCAAGCTCTTTGGCAAAAAAAGCAACCGCTGCATCATCGGAGGTCGCCGGCAGGTCCAGTACGATGATATTCTCATCCGGCCGCACGCGCCGCCAGGCATCGCATACCCTGCGCATGGCATCGCAGCTGTTTATAAAGATGACACCCGCAAGATCCGGCAGATCCTTACCGACGGCGCGATCCAGAATCCGTTTGACGTGCGGGCAAAGATTGTCGTGCAGCAATTGTCCGGCCTGGTCCGGGCACTCACTGATCGGTAGAATGCGATGCGGTGTGTAAACGGCCGCATTGATTAAGACAATCGGGGCATAAGCACAGGTATAACCGATTTTTCCATTTTTTCTAGACATATCCGTCTCAGGTCCTCATCATGTTTCACATGCTTTTTTCATGTGCGTTGGCTAGAACATGGCGTAATAAAGTTTTAGTTTGCGAGATATCATCCGCTTTAATACCGGCAAAGATATCGGTTAACACCTTGTCTACCACTTTTAACACCGGATCGCGAACTTGCCGGCCTGATCTTGTTAGATTAATCCTCAGCACCCGGCGGTCATTGGGGTCCGTCGTCCGCACAACCAGTTCATCCCGTTCCATACGATCCAGCAAACCCGTCATGGTTGACGGCTCCAACCCTGCTTTTTTGCCAAGCGCGATTACTTTTAATCCATCCTCCTGCCACAGGCTCATCAACACACATAAATACGCCGGCTTCACCTCTTTAATACCGGCAGCTGCAAACCCCTTTTTAAGGGCCGCCATTACAACCAAGTTAACCCTTGAAATCAAATAGTAAGGGCATTCTGATAATTTGTTCGGAATCATTTAATTCGCTTTCTTTATCACGCATACAAATTATATGTATACGAAACAATTGTCAAGGTAGAACCGGATTTTTCAATTTGAAAAATCAGAAATTTTGGCTGGCTGTAATGCCGTGTTTCTTCATTTTTTTATAGAGTTGGGTACGGTGTATGCCCAACAGCTTGGCTGCTTTGGTCTTATTGTTGTTGGTTTGTGTAAGAGCGTAGCGGATCGAATCGATCTCTGCTTTGGCTTGCCGCTTTTTAAGAGAATACTGATCATCTGAATGCGAATCTTTTGGCTGGCCCTGCATAAAGAAAGGGAGGTCGTGGGTATAAATGGTGTCTCCATCTAAGGCGGACATCGTACGCTCAAGAACATTTGAAAGCTCTCTGACATTTCCGGGCCATTTGTATGTTTTTAGAACCTTTTCAACCTGTCTGTATAGCTTGATTTTAGGCAGATTGGCTTCCTGGGCCATTTGATTTAAAAAATGGTTGGCCAAAGGGATGATGTCACCTTTGCGTTCCCGCAGCGGCGGAATACGGAGCGGGATGACGTTTAACCGGTAATAAAGATCCTTGCGAAATCGTTTTTGGGCCAGCATACTTTCCAAATTTTGATTGGTAGCAGCGATGACCCGAAAATCCGATCGATTAATTTTCGTCCCACCGATGCGTTCAAATTCTTTGTCCTCGATGACCCGAAGTAGTTTTGGCTGCATTTCAATGGGAAGATCCCCAACCTCATCTAAAAACACGGTGCCGTTGTGAGCCAGTTCAAATTTGCCGGGCTTACCACCCGACTTCGCACCTGTGAAGGCACCTTTTTCATAGCCAAACAATTCGGATTCAAGCAGATCTCTGGGAATGGCAGCACAGTTAATCCGGACGAATGGATAGAGTTTTCTTTGGCTGGCATGATGAATCGCTTGAGCGAATAGCTCCTTACCGGTTCCGCTTTCTCCGGATATCAGAACCGGAAATGAGTTGGCCGCTGCTCGCAGTGCTTCTTTTTTTAAAGATCTGAGGACTGCACTGGTACCAATAATGCTCTCAAGAGTGTATCGGGTGGATCGCAGATTAATGAGCTCTTCCTCATAGAGTCTCACTTTGGATTCCAGAAGTGCCAGCTCTCTGGCAAGCTTG
Organism: Desulfobacterales bacterium; assembly: GCA_050122495.1. Classification (GTDB taxonomy): domain Bacteria; phylum Desulfobacterota; class Desulfobacteria; order Desulfobacterales; family JAHEIW01; genus JAHEIW01. The sequence goes on from JASFIU010000023.1 coordinate 12,019, forward strand.
CTGACATCTTTTATATCCTTAAACATGACCTGGCCGAAAACAGCGATTACTTTCTTGTTCTTCTTTATCGGGATGCGCTGCACAACCATGTTTTGCCCTTTAATTTTATGGCTATGGTTGATCTCGGCCTCACCGGTTTGCGCCACGATGTGCATCCGGCTGTTTTCAACGGCTGCTGTGCAATGCTTGCCAATTTGAGCTTCAGGGTCGACCCCCAGAAACCGGCCATACGGCTTATTAAAATGCGTAACATATCCATCCGGATCCGTAACGATGGCACCGTTGTAAATACTATCAAAGATAAGCCGGTACATTTCGAGCTGCGGGTATATTTCATTTTTCATTTGATTGAATTATCTCCCCGATGATTGGTATTTTAATTTTGAGAAATGCTTGAATGTAATCATCTGGCAATATATATTTTGTCTGATACCAAAAATTCATAAACTCTAAATTTGAATTTGTCGAGAAAATATCATCCAACGGAGAATAAACCATGCTTAAACCCGGTAAATCCTATGAAGAGGTGTTTGCCAAATTCCGCTGGGAAATCCCGCAGTACTTTAACATTGGGGTGGATATCTGTGACAAATGGGCCGGGCAACCCGATCGGCTGGCCTTGGTTTATGAAAATGAAAATGGCCGGGTTGAACAATACACGTTTTCAGATCTGAAGCGAATATCCAACCGGCTGGCGAACGGTTTGAAGGCCAGCGGTATTGGACAGGGGGACCGCTTCGGTATCCTGTTGCCCCAATGCCCGGAAACGGCCATCAGTCACATTGCCGCTTACAAAATAGGTGCCATCGCGATACCGATGTTTACACTGTTCGGCACGGATGCCCTGGCATACCGTCTGGGCAATAGTGCCGCCAAAGGCATCGTCACTGACAGCGCCAATCTACCGAAGATCCTCGAAATTTGGGAAAATCTGCCAGATCTGGAAGTGTTGATTGTCACGCGTGGTGAAAAGGGAGATCGGGTGCGAGATTTTTACGAGTTGATTCAGAAAGGATCTGACGACTTCAGACCGCTAAAAACCAGGGCCGATGATCCGGCCTTAATTATTTATACCTCGGGCACGACCGGTCCGCCGAAGGGCGCACTGCATGCACACCGGGTGCTGCTGGGACATCTGCCGGGAGTGGAGTTTCCCCATAATTTTTTCCCACAAAAAAATGATTTCTTTTGGACCCCGGCGGATTGGGCTTGGATCGGGGGGCTGATCGATGTGCTCTTTCCCAGTTGGCACCATGGTATCCCCGTGCTGGCGCACCGTGCCAAAAAATTTGACCCGGAAGAAGCATTTCATTTGATTACACAATATAATATTCGCAACGCCTTTATGCCCCCAACGGCGCTAAAGCTGATGCGCCAGGTAAGAAATCCACACAGCCGCCATAAGTTTAAAATGAGGAGTATCGGCAGCGGCGGCGAAACACTGGGAGAAGAGCTTTTGGATTGGGGCCGGGAGGTTTTCGATTTGACCATCAATGAATTTTACGGCCAAACCGAAGCAAATCTGGTGGTGGGCAACTGTGCGGCAATCATGAATACGCTGCCGGGTTCGATGGGCCGGACCGTTCCGGGGCACACACTGGCGGTGGTGGATGGTGAGGGTCAACCGGTTCCAGCGGGCACGGTCGGCGAGGTGGCCGTTCGGCGACCTGACCCGGTCATGTTTTTAGAATATTGGAATAATTCCGTAGCTACGGCTGATAAATACACAGGGGATTGGTGCCTGACGGGTGATCTGGCCAGACAGGATGAAGCGGGGTATTTTTGGTTTGTGGGTCGCAAGGACGATGTGATTACCAGTGCCGGTTATCGCATCGGGCCGGCGGAGATCGAAGATTGTATTATGAAACACCCGGACGTGGGCATGGTGGCGGTTGTCGGCAGCCCGGATGACGTGCGGACCGAAATTGTCAAAGCCTTTATTGTCCTTAAAACGGATGTTGTTGCCGGTGATGATGTCGCCACTGATATCAAAGAATTCGTTAAGACTCGATTGGCAGCCCATGAGTACCCGCGGGAAATTGAATTTGTCAGCGAGCTGCCGATGACCGCCACCGGAAAAATCATGCGCAAGGATTTAAAAGCACGAGAAGTTGAAAAGAAAACCAAATACGTATGATATAGTCTAAATTAAATGGCGTTTTGCTTCCGTGTAACATTTAAGTTATTCGTTATTTGTTATAAGTTAATAGAAGAAGCAGGGAAATATACCTGATCTAATAACGAATAACCAATAACAAATAACCAAAATTGGTTTCTAAACCAATTTTTTACTCGGGGAGCCTCACGACCAACACCGGGGTTTTACACCGCCGCACAACCCGTCTTGACGTGCTGCCCATCAGTGCATTGGCGAGAGCACTATGACCGTGGGCGCCCATGACGACCATGTCGTAGCCTTTATCTTCGACCTCCTGCAAAATTTCATCCACAGGATTACCGATTTTTACAATAACGTTATCGGTGATAAACGGACAGGCAGGCATTTCAGCCTGCACCTCATCACAAAACCGGGTAAGCCTGATTTGAATTTTGTCCAGGACTTCCTTTTCGTTGCGGCTACGAAGTTCGCCCCATTCCTTTTCTCCCATAATGCTGATCACCAGACTGCTTGTGGTGGGCGATATGTCTTCTAAAACGTGAAGAATGGTGACACCGGCACCATATCGGTTCGCGATGCTGGCCGCATAACTAAACGCATGGCGAGCATTTTTGGAAAGATCAGTGGTATAAAGGATTTTGTTTATTTCGGGTATCATTGCGTGCCTCCATGCCTTGCATATTTAGCTTTATTCGGGTAAAGGATTGATTATAAGGTAATAAGGAGTTTATTCATCTTCAAGGTAAAATGTCAGAAAATACACAACTTATAATCGGAATCGGTGTCCTGATAATCGTTTTCATTCTATCCAGAAAGTTTCATGCCTGGCGATTTAAACGCGCTTATCTTGCCATCATCACAGATCTTAAACAAAAGGCTGCGTATAGTGACCATTCGGCGGTCGAACTCCCCTACGCCCAAAGAAGTATCTTAAGACTGGGAGGCAGACAGGTTGCCCCCCAGGCCCTCGAGCTCCTCATCCGCGAAAACATCGTCGGCCAAACCGAAGACCGCCGATACTATTTAATCCAAAAAAATATCAGCCTGTAAACCGGCTTTAGTTACGGGTTTTTACCAAAGGGTGAGTGAGTTTAGAAACAACTGCTTTAAATCCGCAGCACTTGCCGGACGTGGGGATAACTTGGTTACGCGGTGCTGGGGCAGTGTTCCCTCAACCAGCTTATCCACATCATCAGGGTTGTAACCCACCTCACTGAGGCCGTTGGGCATCCCGACCCTGCGCATCAATTCAACGATCGCCTCTGCCAGGACCTCACCTGCATCATCAGGCGCTGCATCGGAGATATCTGCGCCCATCAATTTAGCAGCATATAAATGCATTTCAGGATTGGCCGGAGCCGTAAATCGAAAAACAGCCGGCGAATTGAGAACAACTGCCATTCCATGCGGAATAAGCGGCTGCCCCGGCGGGTATCCTTCGGGCACGTAATCGCGGACCATTCCGGATACGGGATACGACATGCCGTGGGGCAGATGACACCCGCCGTTTCCAAAGCCGATACCGGCATAAGTTGCTGCCAGAAGCACTTCACCGCGTGCTTCATCATCGGAGGGATCCTCAATGACGCGGACAAGGTGCTGGGAGATCATTTCAATGGCCCGGGATGCCCAGATATGGGAGATGGGATTGGCGCCTTGATACGCCGGACGCAATTGGGGATGCTCGGGGGCCGGTCGTTGGCTGTAGGGTAGCGCCGTTAAAGCTTCCAGTGCATGGGTCAACTGGTCCAGTCCGGTGCAGGCGGCAATCATTTTGGGCAGGGACCGGGTGTTGTTGGGATCTACAACGCCTTTTACAGGCCGCAGCGTGCGATGGGCAATTCCGGTTTTGGCTTTAATTTCCAAAAAATCAAATATCGCCACACCGGTTGTTTCGCTGCCCGTACCGGCAGTCGTTGGTACGGCCACCAACGGCTTTAAGGGGCCGGGAACCGGCTCACCTTTTCCAATGGGCGGATTTACGTAAGTCATAAAGTCGGCCGGGTGGGTGGTGTAAAGATTTGCCGCCTTGGCGGTATCGATGCTGGAACCGCCGCCGACGGCTACGAAGCCATCGAAATTGCCGTCAGCGGCGAACCGAATGGCCTCTTTAAATGAAATATCCGTTGGTTCCACACTTGCCTGGTCAAATAAAACCGCATCGATGCCATGCTTATCCAAGGCTTCAAGGGTCACCGCGACGGGTTCTCTGGCTGATAGATAGGGATCGGTAACGACCATCACCCGCCGCGCCCCCTGTTCTTCCATATCCCATCCGACCTCCCTTGTAACTCCGGGACCGTATTTAATACTGGACGTGTCCATCGAAAAGGCTGTTTCCAGTTTCACATTACTTTCCTTTCGTTCACCTTTTCATTTTTGTATTTAGGGTAATCACAAAGTCGATTAAGGCACAATCTACCCGTTGTCAGTTGTCAGTGGTTCGTTGAAATCAAAACTAATCTTATCGAATTTAGATCCATAGAAGGCCTATTTTATTGGCAGATTCAATACTTTTTTGGGGCTATAGACAACCGACGACTAACTACTGACAATCGCCATTTAGCTGGAAGGTTACGGCCCTCTAACGCGACTGTCCAATTTGTTCGGCCGACGCTATATATGGATAAAACCTCTGGCGATGGTTACGGCTTCGGCAGCATCCTGGCCGTAGGCATCCGCTCCGATTTTTTGGGCAAATTCGGCGCTCAGCGGGGCACCGCCCAACATCACTTTTACATTTTCCCGCAGCCCCTTTGTCTGTAAGTGTTTTATTACATTTTCCATTTCCGGCATCGTGGTGGTCAAAAGGGCAGATAATCCCAGAACCTGCGGTTGGATTTCGGCAACCTTGTCGACCACGTTTGCTACCGTCACATCAACCCCCAGGTCGATAACTTCAAAGCCGGCGCCTTCCAGCATCATCGCCACCAGGTTTTTCCCGATGTCATGGATGTCTCCGTTGACCGTACACAGAATGACCTTGCCTTTCGATTGCGCTTCCTGATCTTTTAGCAGCGGTTTAAGGATATCAAGGCCTTTTTTCATCGCCAGGGCAGCGACCAGCATTTCCGGGACAAATATTTCGCTTTTCGCGAAGCGATCTCCGACCACATCCATGGCTGCTATCAATGCATTATCGATGAGATCATCCAGGTTGACTTCGGCCTGAATCGCTTTTTGCACCAGCGCTTCGATCTCTTTATGCTTGCCGGTAATGACGGTATTTTTAATTTCTTCCAGCAATTTTTCCATTTTATGTTTTCCTTAGGTTTCTGGCCGCCGCCAAGGGCTGCTTGCTTTACTCGTTTGATGGGTTTAATTTATTCAATAATCGGGTTTCAGGTGTCAGGTTTCAGCAAACAGACAACAGAGGACAGAAGACAGAGGTCGGATGGGTGCTTAATCTTCCAGTTTTTGCCAGTTGTCTCCGCTCGTCTGACCTTTCTCCTCTGAAACCTAACCTACATGACTGCCCCGATATGCCAGGGCACGAATTCGTTGGCGCCGAAGCCGAAAGTTTCACTTTTGGACTTCTTTCCGGAAGCCGTTTCCAGGATCAGGCGAAATATGGTTTCGCCCATCTCCTCAATGCCGGCTTTGCCATCGATAATAAGACCGCAGTTAACGTCCATATCATCGTGCATGCGCGCATACATTTCAGAATTGGATGCCAGCTTTAGAGTCGGTACCGGCTTAAATCCGCAAACCGACCCGCGGCCGGTTGTGAAACAAATTAGATTGGCACCTCCGGCGATCATGCCTGTTACGGAAACGACATCATATCCGGGGGTATCCATGAAGACCAATCCTTTGGATTTTACAGCCTCAGCGTATCCGTAGACGTCGATTAGATTGGTTGACCCGCCTTTCGCAACAGCACCCAGCGATTTTTCTAAAATCGTCGTCAGCCCGCCGGCTTTATTGCCCGGCGATGGATTATTGTTGATGGCGGCGTCATGCCGGGCTGTATAGTCTTGCCACCAGCGAATGCGGTCAATTAATTTTTGGCCGACTTTTTCACTAACCGCCCGGCGGGTGAGCAGGTGCTCGGCACCGTAAATCTCCGGGGTTTCGCTTAAAATTGCGGTTCCGCCATTAGCGATAAGGATGTCAACCGCCTTTCCAAGAGCCGGGTTCGCCGAAATCCCGGAATAGCCATCGGAGCCGCCGCACTCCAAGCCGAGCACAATGTGGCTGGCGGAAACCGGACTTCTTTTTGCCCGATTGACTTCCGGCAACATCGCCTCAACCGCTTCAACCCCACAACGGACCGTTTCCGCCGTACCGGCGGCATTCTGAATGTTAACGGTTTTCATTAGAGGCCCTTCTTCCAGCTGCATGTTTTCCAGTAGACAATCCAGATGGTTCACTTCGCATCCTAGCCCGACTAAAAGAATACCTCCAAAATTGGGGTTGCCGGCATATCCGGCCAAGGCACGCTGAAGTAACTCCAGTCCCTCACCGCCTTCGGCATCACAGCATCCCGACCCATGCCCTAATGCGAGGATCCCATCCACCTGAGCATATTGGGCTGAACTGTCTTTTTCGACGGCATTGGCAATGAAATGGGCCACGCTGGTTGAACAGCTGACCGTCGCCAGAATTCCAATGTAATTGCGTGTGGCAACTTGGCCGTTGGGCCTGACGATGCCTTCAAAGGTTGCTTGATCTTTTTCTGACCGCAGCGGCGTCGGTTGGGCGTCGGCACCGATGGCATAATCGCGCGTAAAGCTAGACACCACTGTATTGTGGGTGTGGACATGATTTCCAGGCAAAATGTTCTTTGAAGCAAAGCCGATGGTTTGTCCGTATTTGATAATCGGACTCCCGCTATTGATTTGGCTGGCGGCCATTTTATGCCCGGCCGGGATTCTTTCACTCGAACAGATAGCCGCTTTGTCGATAATGGAATCCGGAGCCAGCTCGCTTAGCGCTACCATAACATTGTCTTCGGGACTGAGTTTTATCGTTTTCCCGTGCTGACGCGTCATTTTCCCTTTTACTCCAGTCCTGATTGTTCCCGGATAGCGCGGCCGATGGCAGAGATATCGTCGTCACCGTATCCTCTGGCGATCAGGCCGTTTTCGATTTGCGCAACCAATGCCGTTGCCGGAAGGGTCACCTTCAACTCGCTTGCGGCCTCCAGCGCGATCCGTAGGTCCTTATGATGCAGTTTGAGCCGGAAACCCAGCGGGTATGTGTTGTTGACCACATTGATGCCCCGGTTATGCAAAACCCATGAACCGGCGGCTCCGCCGCTGATCGCTTCAATGACTTTCGGCATGTCGAGGCCGGCCTTCATTCCCAGTGATAAACCTTCGGCGACAGTCAGGTAGGTGCCGGAAATGATGATTTGATTTATCGCTTTGGTAATCTGCCCGGCGCCAATCGGTCCCACATGGGTAACGGTCTTTCCCATGCTCTCCAGAATCGGCAGGGCTTTCTCAAAATCGGCTGCTTCCCCGCCGACCATGATGGCCAGTGTTCCATTCTGAGCACCTTCAGAACCCCCGGAAACCGGCGCATCCAGCATTTTTATGCCTTTTTCGCCCAGTTTTTCAGCCATTTGACGGGTGGCTGCCGGACTGATGGTGGACATGTCAATCAACATCGCCCCTTCGGCGGCACCATGGATGATGCCATTGGCGCCCAGCACCACCTCTTCAACGTCCGGCGTATCGCTGACGATGGTGACAATAATCTCCGCTCCGATAGCGGCTTCTTTCGGCGATTCCGCCCGGCGGGCGCCTTCCTTGGCGACCGCTTCTTCTTTTTCCCGGGTGCGGTTGTGAACGGTGACTTCGTGACCGGCTTTAAGAATATTCAGCGACATGCCGACGCCCATAGTTCCCAGACCGATAAATGCAACTTTCATGACTGTTCTCCTTTATGCTTAAGTATCCTAAATTAATTTTTGAAATAGTTTGGTTGTGATTTCAATCAAACAATAAAGGTTTCAGGTGTCGGGTGTCAGGTGTCAGCAAACAGATGACAGTATGAAAAATCTTATCATTCTCAACTTCATCAGACTCGTACTCCTGATACCTAAAGAAAAATTTTTCCCGGATTCAGCAGACCTTTGGGATCAATTAATTCTTTGATTTAAAGCATTAAATAATAGTGAGACTGTATCATTATTGATACATTTATCTGATGCAATTAATCCGGATGGAGCGAGATGTGATGTTTCGCCATTTTTTTGTAAAGTAAAGAACGGTTTATACCCAAAATTTTTGCAGCACGGGCTTTGTTATAGTCCGACTGCTTCAAGGCAAGTTCAATCGCATCTTTTTCAGCAATTCGATGCACTTCCTTTAGCGGGGAATGACTGTTTTCGGCAAAATTTACCTGAGTTCGGGTGATATAAATTGGCAGGTCATTCAGGTAGATCGTATCTGCTTCCATAGAAGCCATTGTCCTTTCGAGCACGTTTAGAAGCTCGCGTGCGTTTCCCGGCCAATGGTATTGAAGGAGGGCCTGTTCAGCTTTCGGATCAATTTTAAAATCAATTAGCGCCGCTTCCTGGGATATTTGCTTCATAAAATGACGTG
>JASFIU010000024.1:0-20585 GCA_050122495.1 Desulfobacterales bacterium
ATTTTATGATTTTATAAATTATACTGTAGTATCAATAGGATATGAAAACGCATGCTGATTGAAAGAACCCATTAAAATAAGCGATTTTTCTTTTGGACCCCAATTGTGAAATATGGGAAATAATTTCTGTGAAATGTAGTACCCAAGTGGAAATAATCTTGAAAGCGAACGGTTTCGACGGACTTCTTTTTTTCGGAATCTATTGTGGAAAGATCGCCCGGCCCCGGATATAGCGCCGGTTTTTTTTGCTTGCGGATTCAAAATCCTCGTCAAATAACTTGCTGGAAATAAGATAGTCCGCCGTAACCCGATTACAGGCAATGGCCACATTATATAAAACAGCCATTCGCAGCAGCGCTTTTACATCCACATCATGGGGGTGTGCGGTCATCGGGTCCCAGAAGAAAACCAATATATCGAGCTCAAAGTTTGCGATCATGGCTCCGATTTGCTGATCGCCGCCCATCGGGCCGCTTTTTAATTTAGTAACATGAAGCTGACAGTTTTCGCTGATAATTTTTCCGGATGTTCCGGTTGCATATATCTCATGCGCCGATAATTTGGCCGAGTTGAATCTGACCCATTCCAGTAAATCCTCTTTGCGCTCGTCGTGAGCGACTAATGCTATTCTTTTCATGACATTCACTAAACTCCTTTTTTTAATTTGCCGCCCACCCCTTATTTGGTGATCGCTTGATCGTCGAATTCTAAAAGGAATTTAATCCTGGTAAGGTTAAGATCGTATTCAGAATGTAATAATAATTGATTAGCACAATTCAGGGGGCTGTTGGTCATCGATCAGCGGATTTAGTTTTGGCAGGCATTTGCGCCAGCTTTTCGAGTTCTGCATCATAGCGGTCGATAAGCTTCTCCCACGCAAATCGGCCCATTGCCGTAGAAAGTTCACGGCGAAGCGCCTCGAACTCTGAGAAATGGGTGATGACCCGGGTGAGCTTTTGAATGAGTTCGTTTTTGTCCTTATAGAGGACATCAGAATGGAAGCCCTCCGGAATGATCTCAGGGTAGACCAGCCTTGCCGGCAGGAGAGGGATACATCCATATCGAATGGCCTCGACCACTGAGATTCCGAAGTTTTCCTGCTGGGCGGTGCTGATGACGATCGCTCCGCGTTTAAGCCAACTTATATATTCCTCCCGTGATTCCACGTACCCGTATTGAAGAATTCGTCTTTGATAGCGGTCACGGGCTCCCATAAACGCTTTGGGGATCGCCTGACTGCTTTCGCCCAGCAGCGCGAGTCGAAATTCGGCCCCTTTTTCCAGGATCGCGTCCAGGGCACAAAAAAAATCATCCGGATTTTTGTCAAACTCCCAGCGGTGATTCCAGATAATCAGGGGCGGAACCTCCCGGGTTGCATCGACGCCGTCGAGCCCGCCTGCAGGAAATCGGCAGCCGGGATACAGAACGTCTGCCTTAGAACGGATTTCATCCACAACCCAATTGGGGCGATACTCGGGCATCATTTTTAAAAAGCCCGGCAGGCGTGAAAAAAAGGCATCGCAGTGAGTCCGGGAATTAAACAAAATCCGGTCGGCCGCCAGAGCCGTGGTCATATCCGTAAACCCGAACTGGTAGTCCATGTGCTCGCCCGGCGCCAGGGGATAGGTGAGCTGATTTTCGTGGAAATAAACCAGGGCCGGCGGGCAGACACCCGCTGAGAGTGTTTTGTAATCAGAAAGGCTCATCAAGTCGGTGGTAATCAAGGCGCTGTAATTTTCGAGGGAAGGAATTTTTTTAGCGAAATAAAGTGCGGCGCCTCGCATGCGCCACTTCCAAAAGCGGGCCGGCAGGGTGACAAGATCAATGCGGTGCCGTGAATGCGAGATCAGGCCCTTGGCGAATTCCCGATGGGATCCGCCAAAAAAGGGCTCTAAAAACAAAAAGTTTAATTTTTTTTTCACTTTTGATCCTGGAGACATCCAAAATGATTAATGTTTTATCATTATAAATTTCAAAGGCTTTTCGATACCATCGCTGTCGATTATTAGATAATGATCTTGCTTGCTGATATTGCGGGCTTTTTCGAGCGCTTTGAAAAAGCGGTTTTCCTGGTTCATCACCACCGGCGGGCAAATCCTTCTGGTCGATCCGATCGGACCGATATGGATACCGTCGCCCTCGGAGCGCAGACCGGCGAAATAGCGATTACAACCGCCCCAGCCGACAACCCGGTCACCCCTTTGAAAATGCAGGGTCGACTGCACCCGGTCAGCAACAGTGCTGCCGTCTATTTCCTCCAGCGACCACTCGGTGTCGACCAGTTCGACGATACTCACACGTGATTTATCCGTGTGACTGCAGGCACCGGTCAGAAGAAGAATGAAAATGAAGAACATCAGCCAGACTCTCATCGGTGCATCCTCCTTTCTTACAGCTCGAAATCCTGGCCAAATATAAAAGCAAAAGTGAATGGAGTCAAATCTTGCATTGTACGCAATAATGCTATAGGGTCGGTTTAACCGGGCGCCCGGTTTGTCAAAAAATTTAACCGAGATGGATTCAAATATTATTTGAGATCATTAATAAACGCCTTGGAGGTCCATATGCGGGTTGTTAGAGTAAGTGAGGTCGATAAAGAGGCTTTCACGGGTCCCCTTTTTACAGGTTCGGATGTAACCCGGCAAACCCTGTTGCCAGATAGCAAAGAATTCAACTTTAATGTTGTAAATTTCGGCAAGGGGGTTCGCAACAAGTTTCATTCACACGATCATGAACAAATTTTGATCGTTACCGCCGGAAAGGGAATCATCGCTACCGAGGAAGAAGAAAAAGAGATCACGGTAGGTGATATCGTTCTGATCCCGGCCGGAGAGAAGCACTGGCACGGCGCTACCCCGGACTCGGAGTTTGCTCACATTTTCGTATCGAAATTAGGGACTCAATTAACCCAATTGGAGGAATAAAAGGGGCAACCATCAGGGAGGTAGGATATCATGTCCCAGCAGTTAAATCTATTCCCGGGGAGCTCTCTTGATTCGACTGAACGCGATGCAACTGACAGACTGGCAGATTTAACATCAGAGCTCAATGCAATCGATGAGATGTTCGCGGCCAGCAGCTCCTACCGCAATGGCCACGAATTTCTCAAATTGTTAAATTTTATCGCGCGCTTTCCAAATTATTCGGCCTTCAATTGTTTTTTGCTTTACACCCAAAATCCATCCATATCATATGTAGCAACCGCCCGAACCTGGACCCGCAAATTCAACAGACGATTAAAAATAGGTGCGAATCCGTTGCTGATACTCGCACCCATGGCACCGGTACGATTTTTATTCGATGTTAAAGACACCGAAGGTGATCCCGTATCACCGGAGCTATTAAAGCCTTCCACCATAAAAAAGAGATTTCGTGAAAGCATTTATGACAATACCGTTTATAACAGCATGATTCAGGGAATTGTCGTGCGAGAGTTGGCTTTAGAAGATCCGTCTGCTGCAATGGCTGCCCGTATGACCCCTTCGGTAAGAAAAAAGTACAAAAACCTCCACCTCAAAAAAGATGCCAGTTATCTGGTTATTCTCGATGAGGCCAACCGCCTAGAGGAAAAATACGCAAAACTTGTACTGGAACTGGGTCATATTTTCTGCGGCCATCTGGGCATCGACAAAAATGCCTGGTGGTCGGAGCGACACAGCTTAGCATCAACCCAGGAAGAAATCGAAGCGCAATCCGTAGCGTTTTTAATCTGTCAGCGCAACGGGTTAACTTCAGGCGCAGAGAAATCCCTTCAGGATTATTTAGCAGCAGATCAAGAGGTACCGGTAATTAGTTTAAACGCGCTCCTTCAGGCTGTAAATTATATTGAAGATATGGGGAAATCTCGCTGGGACAAACCCAAGAAGCGAAGTCGTTATTGAAAAGATTTTAAAAAAGGATAGAAATGGGTAACGCAGGCTTCGATAATTGCAGAATGTATTTCCGCACTAAAAACAATTCCCTATGACGGTTCCTCGATATCGCCGAGCTGCAGCTTACGGTTTTCCACGAGCCGCTCGTTTATATAGGTGGTATCCCCTTTGATCTCTTTTGCCAGATACTGCATCTGTTCCGCACTGATAATATTTTCTTCGGCAAAGAGATAGATCAGTGCCTTTTCCGCTATACAACTCACCTTGAGTGCGTCCATCATAATCGGCTCCGGGCTTGAGGCCTCGATGAACTTGTTGATGAAATGACGGTGAAGCTCTGACCGCTCGATATCGTGGTTTAACCGATTCAGCTCTTTGAGCAGGGGTTTGATATTTCCCCCGTAAGCCAGCTCCCCGAGTGGTTTCAGTATCATAAAAGTATACTCTTTTCCCGGAAGATAATGGTGATGGTCACAGCGTGTCGAATAGTTTGGAATCTTCGGGTCCCGGGTACGCTTGTCTCCACCCACGATGATGAGGGGATCAAAGTAAAGCGCTGGGCACTCTGCTGTGTCCCCCACAGAATAAAAGCGGTAGGTGTAATAAGAATCGGCGATACAGTCAGGGTGCTCGCAATAGGCGGTGAGGGGAAACACATCGGTGGATTGTTCCATGATGAGCCTGGCGGTCCGGTTGAAAAGATCTTTGCGGAAGTTGAGGATGAGCATCGGAAATATAAAATTGAGGCTCTGTTGCTGGGCATGCTGTGCAATCACATAGGCGATGCGTTCATCGAAAAATTCAACCTCGTCGATGATCCAGGTGCCCACGGTTGGATTACGCTCCAGGATCCCTTCAAGCTCAAAAGAATCCCGGATGCTGGCAATATTATCCCCTGGAACTACATAACCGCCCCGGTAAGCAATGGAGTTGGCGGGGTATTCTTTGAATCTTTTATCGTCTATTTTCGAACGAATATAAAATACGTTGCGGCGGTCAACCCCATCGCGGGTGGTCAGTTCCTGAACCTTTGCGGACTTGCGCATGGCCACCTCGGAGTCACGATAGATCCGGGCAGAAAACTCGGACTTGCCGGACCCCATGGGGCCAATGATGAGGATCCTGCGGTCGGTCTTGGTAAAATCGAAGTGATTGATGGAGTGATGAATACGAAGATCGGGAAAACCGAGACTCTTCATGAAACTCTGGGTCTGTTCCATATTGTCAATCAGCGCCAATTTTGCTCCTTCCGCTACAGTTGTGTCCCATAAATATAATAAAAAAGTTATGGATGTCTAAGTGCAGTTGGGTCTTGGGTGGAGAAAATCACAAATCACAAAACACAAATGCCAAACAAATCACAATGACCGAAATTCAAAATCCCAAACATGCACATGTTTTGGTCATTGAAAATTTTAGGTTTGAGATTTATTTGTAATTTGGTGCTTGGAACTTGGAATTTAATTTGCTGCTCCTTGGAATAGGAAGATCAATCAAATGAATCCGCGTTTTGTAAATCAAATATAAGGACGCTACACCAGATGGTTCATTATATTATACACTGAAGAGATGTCAATACACCCATTTTCAGGGCCGGAGAAGGCCGGCCGTGCCTCGGAATGGTGGCAGCGATTAAATACAGATGTGGGATGGCTTTAAGGAAGCGGTAGGGTTTTAGGTGGTGAATGATTGGTTAGCCATCATCCGGACAGACGCTCGACCATTGGCTTACTCTGGTGCAGCTGTCGCGTCGCTCGTTTTCCTGCCGGCGCTCCCCTCCCTGTCTTCGTTCGATACCACCGCCTTGAAAATAGTCAGAATCATAGACAACCCGGCGTTCATCTCCGGAACGACGATCAACATAGGGGTCAGCCTTTCTATCATTTAGCAATCTCGTTTGTTCTTTCATTTTTTGAACCTCCTGTAACTTCGCCATAAACTAATCACGAAAAATCAAAATGCAAAGAAAAGGCGGCCTTTTAGGGTATAAGCAACTCCGCGAATCGGTTTCTGAATTCTTTGAGATTTCCAAAAACAGATTTGCAATCCCGTCCACAGAGAAGGGGTGCACACCACCACGGGATAAATACCTGTTGGCCGGGTTAGACTCTAAAATGTTCACCGGTTGCTTTGCGTTTCCATCGAACCCGCTGGGTGAGGGGATGATTGAGTGCAATCGCGCCCGGTTCGGGGCAGTAATCCACACAGCTGCCTTCATACCAGCACTCTTCCGGATAAAGGATAATCGGCGGCTGGCCTTTATCGGGGTTCGGAATAAAAAGATCAGCCACACATACGTGGACACACATATTGCACCCGTTACAAACCTCGGGATCAATGACGACGGGATCGGAAGGCGTGTTGCGGTTGGGAAACGCGTAGGCCTTTGCTTCGGTCATGCCTGCTCTCCTTTTATGTTTTAACGGTTGTGCTTTTCGTAATTTTCAGCCATCGGAGACCAAAAATCGATCGGCAACGTCGCAGTTCTGACGCCGCCCTCCTCCAGCCGGATGGTCACCCATTTATGCCATTCCGGCGGATCGATTTCCGGATAATCCTGGCGGAAAAAACCCAGCAAGGGGGTGCTGGCCTTGCGGGCCAGTGAAGCATGAATAATCATTTCACAACAGGTCAGGATATTGAAAACCTCTAAAGTGCGCATCAGTTTGTGGGGATTGTCTACCTGCACCCGGGGTGCTTCATTGCATTTGAGGTCATCAAGCCAGATCAAACCGAGCTTTAAAAGCTCTTCGTTTTTTAATTCGCCGCAGTAGTTTTGCATAACTTTACAGATGGCGGCATTTAACTCTTTCCATTCGACTTCCTGTCCGTTGTCGAGGGGCGCATAGATTCGCACTTTTTCTTTCTCCACCTGTTGCCTGGACAGTGGGCGCCCCGGGGCCTTTTGGACATATTCAGCGGCTTTGCGGCCTGCGTACCTGCCCGTGGCAGCCGCATGATAATGATAGTTCGCCGCAAAAAGGGCGTCTCCGGCGACAAACAGTCCTTCCAGATTACTCTGCAGATTCCAATCCACCAGCAGACCGCCGGCATCACCAACTTCTCCGCCGGTTCTTTCCTGAGGCCGCACACTGCCCCGCATGGGATCGCCGCCCAAAAGCATGTAGCTTTGAAGCAGGTCTTGGTTGGGATCAAACCCGGCCGCACTGTAGGCCTGCCGGATGGGAATCTTGGTCTTGCCTTCCTCTCCGACCATGAGGCCCCAGATGGCCTGTCTTTCATGCTCAGACATCGAAGGTAAATCCGCGTACAGGGGCAAAACAAATTCCCCTTTGCGCACACGCGCTTCTAAATCCGGTATCAGCTCCGGCCTTTTGTGGGTATAAGCCGTGGTACGCTCACCCAGGAATTTTTGATTTGCTGACGGCAACGAGCGGTCAACTTCGGTCTCAAGGATTTTGCCGTCGCGATCGACATACGGAATTTTTTTACCCTGCGCATCCACCATATTGCAGGGAAACCAGGTATTAAGGGCGTTCCCGTGACCATAAACCGGGTAGCCGTTTCCGCTGCCAAACGATGTCGGCATGGATCGTTCCATCATGGTGAACTCGGCGCCGGCCCGCCAGGCCATGGCATGCCCATCTCCGACGATGGTCGGGGGCCTGAGCGTGGGTACACCCTTGAGCTCGAGGGAAAAACTCCAATTTCTCTGATGCCTGGACAGGCAGTCAATAACGGCCTTGGCCTTGAAAACAAAAAATTCACCGGTCCGGTTGTGGAATCCGGTGGCTCCCACTACCGGATTGCCCGTTTTTCCATCGGCGGTAAGCAGACCGGTGACCATGATCCGGTCGAAGCGCTTCACACCCAACTGCTTACAGGTTTTATACAGCGCGGCCTTGAAGGTGCTGCCCCATACCCGGAAATGAAGGCGGTTTTTATAATCATAGGCAAACAGAAATTTGGTTTTTTCATCTCGAAAGGGGGCCCGGATGAATTCATCTTCGGTGTCCCTGATTTTAGCACCCATCTGTTCCAGCTCGAGCAGGGTCTCATAACTTTCACGGGCGGCAATATATCTTGAAATTCCGTTAGTATAACCGCCGCTAAATTCAAGTTCCGATTTCACGACCTCCTCAGCACTGATGGGTGAATCCGGGTGAGGCGTGTTGATCCAGTGATCGCAGCCGGTCCCGCCGCCACCGCTGGTGATGGTGGCGCCTTTTTCAACCATGACCACATTGACTCCCTGGCGCGCAGCGCTGATTGCCGCCCAGCAGCCCGCTATACCGCCGCCGAGAACCAGCACATCGGTTTCAACCGCGCTTTCCGCTTCATACCGAATCGGATAAGGCCACTCGGGAACGCCGTTGCGTTTAACATATTCATTCCAGTTCATGATAGAGTCCTTCTTTTAAAGTGGCGGGTGTCAGGATTCAATGATTGAGGAATTTAGGAGAAATATAATTTAGGGATTTAGGAATTAAGGGATTAAGGGATTGGATGGACAGAATACATTCAATTCCTAAATTCCCCAATTCGAAATTCATAAATTGGTGCCTTTTGAATTCCTAAATTCCTGAATTCGCAATTCCTAAATTTGCCTGTTGACACCTGAAACCTGAAACCAAAACTATAAGGGTTTTTTACAACATCATTGTGGTAAACAACCCTATCCATCCGTGGGAAGCTTTGTATGTTTAAAATGACCGTCGCCCTCTTCTTGAATGGCCAAAAATACCTTCCAATTTTTATCATCCTGTTCGGGATAATCGGCCCGGCGGAACCCGAAGGGAATCGGTCGGCTCTCCTTGCGTTCCAGCGAAGATCTTAAAACCAGTTCGGCATTATCAACGATCGATTTGACATCCAGGCAACGCCCCAGTTCATGCGGATTTTCAGCCTTGAGTGACGCGGCTTTGGCATCTTCCAGGCGCTCCAGCCCGCGTTTTAATAGACCTTCACTGCGAATGTTGCCGCAATAAAAATCCATCAGGTTCTGAACGCCGGTTTCCACCTCTCTCCAGTGAAACCCGCGCCGGCAGCCTAAGATTTCGGCACACATACTTTTGCGGATCTTGACTTTCTCATCGTTTGGCGCTGCAAATGCTTTTTGTTTCCCGGCCCTTTTTGCGGCCATTTCTCCGGCATGCCAGCCTTGCGTGAAGGCTCCGGTTGAGGCCTGCCAGGGAAGACCACCCACTTCATCACCGGCGGCGAATAGATTGTGGATATCCGTTTCCAGGTCTTTGTCGACCCATAAACCTTTGGCCGCCGTACCCGATATTTCGCGGGGCCAGGAACCGACATATTCCTGCCTGTTTTTTCTTAAATCCGCCTGTTCTTCTCCTTTAAAATAACGCAGGAATTGAGTCCCTTTGCCCTCATTTTTGATGGACCATTCAATATATTCGATCTCTTCATCGGTCGCTTCACTGAAATCCAGATAAAAAGGGCCCTCACCGGCGGCCGCCCGTTGGACCAAACCTGCCCTCCCCCCGCGCCACACCTTACGGTCTTCAATCCATTTGCGCCGGATGTCGGGGGTCCATTTTTGTTTGCCCAGATTATCCCAATCGTAAAATTGGGTACGGGGAACGATAACATTGCCCTGCCCGTCAATGATGCGTGCCGCCGGCTGGACCGTATTGCGGGGATCCCCGTAATTGGGGTTGTAATTTCCGCAGGGCCCCAGGCCGAGAATGTTGCTGAGAAATTCAATGTTTACAACCGGCAGCCCCGCACGGATGGCCATCGCGGTCCCGTCGCCGGTCATGGGTGACGGCATGCGGGTATTAAAATCAAAGCCGGTTAAGTTGCGGCTTAACCGGTTTGACCGGCCGCTGGATAATACCACCGCCTTGGCCTTAAAAAAGTAAATATCAGCGGTGCGGGTACCGACGCCTGCCGCACCGCAGACCTGCCCGTTACGGGTGAGCAAATCGGTCATTTGCACGCGGTTGATAATTTTAACGTCTCTTTTACGCGCTTGTTTTGTTAAGGTCGGCTTCAACGGAACGCCATCAAAGTTGAAGGAGGTCGGCACGCTGTGAAACTGCTCGACGATTCTGAATTGGCCCGGAATCTGACTGTCGTCATAGCGAAATTTAATGCCGAAACGTTCCAGATCCAACATGCGCTCGTACATGCTGCCCGCCGCCAGATAAAAGAGGTCTTTGCGGAAAAACCCTAAGGCCGTGCCCTGACGATGATCCTCGGCCATATCGTCAATGCTATATCCCATCTTTTCATGGATGGGGGGGATGTAGGACCAGACGTGATCGATTCCGGAAGCAGCGCACCCGCTGGCCTTGGTGTTGGATTTGTCCACCAGGGTGACCTTGAGCCCCTGATCCTCAGCGGCTTTGATTGCGGCCATACATCCGGCCAGGCCTCCGCCGATGATCAATACATCGGTTTCAACCGCAATGACATTTAATTCGCTCATTTTTTACGCCTCCAGTGCGATGATTTTTGCTCAAATAAACAGGTCCGATTATCTTTGAAACGAGCCCCGCATCGGAAAGGGTGTCATTATTTGGATCGCCCCTTTGTCTTTATGGGGACAATGGGTGATACAGCATCCGCAAAACCAGCATTCGTCGGGGTATTTCAGAATGGGTGCCTTGCCTTTTTGGGGGTTGCGGACAAACGCATCACACATACAGACTTCAACACACGTGCCGCATCCGTCACAGATATCTTCATTAAAATAGATATGTTTAAAGCCCATTTGATTGCCTCCCAGATAAATTAAGCCTGCCCCGGCTCCGGCAGTGCTTCATCTCCAAGCTCGCTTTTCTTGCGCCATTGTAAAATCGTCAATAGCACGCCCAGGACGATACCGACTATAAACAAAATGGTGCTGTTTAATATGAAAAATAAAAACAAAGACAGCCCGGCGGCGCCGGCCAGCAACCTTTCCACAAACGTACAATCGGTCATATAGAAACCGACAAATGCCACCTCCAGGACGAATAAACAGGTGATGCTGGCCACAATTCCCAGCAGGGCCCCGAAAGGCTCCTGGGGCTGCAGCAGTAATATCGGGCTGTATATAAACATAAAGGGAATAAGAAAGCCTCCGATTGCAGCTTTGGTGGCTTCGATAGCGGACGGGATGTACGGAGCTTCCGCCAGTTTGGCTGCAATCAGGGCGACCAGCGCCACCGGCGGCGTCAAAAAGGCGAAAACCGCAAAAAACATGGTAAAAAAATGGGCCTGCTCGAAGCCGATGCCCATCTTCGACAATGCCGGTGTGGCAAACATCGAAACGATGAAATAGGCCGTCAGGGAAGGTCCGCCGCAGCCCATGATGACACAAATGGCCGCAATAATGATGAGTCCAAAAAACAGAATACCCCCGCTCCAGACCTGGATGCCCGATGACAGCTTGACGCCCAGCCCACTCATGGTAACGGTTGCCATTATCATTCCTACACAGGCCGCCGAGGCGGCAATCCCGGCACCGGACCAGGCCCCGCGCACGAATCCCGTGATAATTTGCCCGAAAGATGGCCGATTCTTACCCAAAAAGGAAACCACCAGGGAGCTGACGATCGCCCAGAAAGCCACAAACATGACACTGTAGCCTTTGATTAACAGAACCAGGATGACAATAAAGGGAATAACAAAGGCCGGCATCGACCAGAGCAGCTCTTTAACGTCAACTTTTTCACGTTTTAAACCCTTGATATTGAGCTGCCCGGCACGGAAATAGACGTATAAACCCGTGGCCCAGAAATAGAGCAATGCGGGAATCAGAGCCATGGTGATAATCATTAAATACGGAATCCCGGTAATACCGGCCATACCGAAGGCAACGATTCCCATAATGGGGGGCATGATCTGACCGCCATTGGAAGCCGCCGCCTCGATGGCAGCTGCGTGTTTCGGCAGGTAGCCCACCTTTTTCATCAGGGGAATGGAAAAAGACCCGGTTATGGCCACATTGGCGGCGGCGCTGCCGGTGATCGATCCCACCAGAGAACTGCCCACGACGGCCATTATGCCCGGTCCTCCCTGAACCCGACTGGCAACCAATTTGGCCAACAGCATGAAAAATTTCGTGCCACCCAGGGCCTGCAGCAGCGCCCCGAATAGGACAAACAGAAAGATATAATTTGCCGAGGTGGGCAGCACGATCCCATAGATGCCGTTTTGAATGCCGATGGAAAGATTGGAAATGGTCTGGTCAAGGTCCAGCGCCTGGCACGTGAAAGGCTCCGGAAAATATTTGCCGACAAACGGATAAAGGACAATCAGCAGGGTCAGCAGGGGCAAAATCAAACCGAAGTTTCGCCGGGTGGCTTCCAAAACCAGAATGATAATCATGACCCCGATCACCAGATCCAGGGGCGTATTAAAATAAGACCGATTCTCCAGCTCCTCCCAGAAAATCTGAACATAGCCGGTGCATGCCAGCGCCAGAAGTGCGAGGATAAGCGGCACCAGACGCTGAAACTTTCCTTTGTTAAATGCAAATTCCCACAGATACACCAAGGTCAACGCAAATCCGAGATGGGTGTTCAAATGCGGTTTGGCGGCCTGCAGTAAAACCTGGGTGGATATCAGGTGATAGGCCGCCATCGCCAGACCGAAGATCATCACCAAAACATAGGCCTTGTTCTCGCGAATCTTTTCGCCCAAAGCTTCCATTGTAGAACCCGTGCCGTGTATTAGAGAAAGTAATTGAGCCCGGCGCTGGGCCGCACGGGCTCAATCATCCTGTCGATCAGACGGATTCCCGCCTGGTAAAAGTGCGATTTAGAAAAGCAACAGCTTAAACGCTATTGCGGATTAGCTATTGATCGAAGCCTGTAATCTTGATGCCTTTCTCATTATAGAATTTGACCGCCGCCGGATGGTAGCTTGATGCCGGAACGCTCAAAGACGCCATGGTTTTTTGGGTCAGAATATTACCCATGAAGGTATATTCTTTAAACTTATCTACATTTTCATAAACCACCCGAAGAATTTCGGTCACAACCTCATCCGGCATACTGATGTGGGCGGCAAACCCCAGGGGCTTGATTAAAATGCCGGTCGGCTGGGTCTGCAAGGGTCCCAGCATTTTGGGGGGCACCTTGACCAAGGCGACGGGATGGCCGGTTTTTTCTTTGAATGCCTTCACGTCTTTGGCATCAAACGAAAGGAAGTAGACTTTTTTAGTCGCCACCAGCTCGGCCTGGAAGGGACTATTGCCGTATACATCGGGAAGTTTTTTGAGGATATGACCAGTGTAGATCACTTCGACCAATCCATCCCTGAGGTTATCCGCGGCGGCCTTGCCGGAAGCATACTGAAACTTAATTTTGTCAACCGGAACCCCGGCCGATTCAAGGACACCATCGTAAGCCATCTGCCGCCCCTTGCCTTTGCCGGAATCGAAGATCGCCTTTTTACCGACCAGGTCTTTGCCGGCTTTGATGTTGGGATCCAGGGTGCACAGTCCGTTGCCGGCAATACCCAGAAGCGTTACAAAGCGGAACTCATCATAGTTGAACGGAAAACCCTTATAAGTCCCCAGCTGTTTCTTGGCTTCCCAGATATCCCAGGTAGAATTAAAGAAAAGATAGTTTTTCCTTTTCTCCGGTTTTTTAATCAACGTTTTCATATGCTCGGCCGGCCCGCGACCTTCGGAGGCTGTGGCTTTTAACCACTTGCTGTTTTTATTGATTTGCTCTGCTAAAGCCACCCCCATGACATAGGAAGCAAATCCCGCCGGAATGGTAGATATGGTGAGCTCAAAAGGTTTTTGTTCAGCGGCCTGTACCGGAATGGACAGGGCCAGAATAAAAACGGCTACAAAGCTTAACGCGCAAATAGAACCCGCTAATCTAAAAATTCCTTTCTTTTTCATGTCGCCTCCTTTTTGGGTTAGATTTTAGATTTTGTGGAGTTATGACAAATGTGCCGTCCTATGTGTTCTCCCGTTTATCCGGGTTAAATCTTTGAGCTTGGCTGTATAGGAAACATCTTCGATGATCAGCTTCTTCGACAGCTTGATGTCCTTTTTTTCGATCGCATCGATAATACCGAGATGCCGTTGATGCAGCGCTTTGACAAAGTCGGCAGATTGACGCGGATTCGGATAGATCACTTTTAATACACTCAGCAGTGCGCCCACCACCAGTTTAAGAAGCGGATTTCCGGTTATCTCGGCAAGCTTGATATGGAAAGCCATATTGTGAAAGTGATATTTGCCGATCTCCTCGATATCATCTAATAATTTCTGATTTGCTTCTTTAAGCTCGGATAAATCCTTTGGCGTAATATTCTGGATGACGAGTTCTACATTAAAAGACTCGATGGCCTCCCTGGCTTGAAAAAAATGCGCCAGGGTCAGGTCCCCATCCTGCAACAGGTCGTAGATGGAATCAAACAGGGGCTTGTAAAGCTTATTGGAAACAAAAGATCCGCCGGCGTGGCCCGGTCGTATTTCGATAAAGCCGGCCTGCTCCAGAGACCTGAGGGCTTCTCGAATCACCACACGGCTCACGCTCAATTGAGATGCCAATTCCCGTTCGGTGGGCAGCTTATCACCGACCTGGATATTTTTTGAAATGATCAGCTTCTTGATTTGGTTGGAAATTTGGTCCGAAAGTCTTTCTCTTTTGGGCTGTTCGAGAGACTGCAAAGTTTGCGAGGACATGGTATGGCCTTTAATTGAAGGTTTGGTTAGTCCAATAGTCCAATAACCAAAAATAGGTCATCTGTCAAACAATTTCATGCAACACTGGAAGAATGGAATAATGGCCAGAACCGCATGGCCCCGAAATAGCGAATGAAATTTTTTTACTTACGTACCAACCAGTTATAGGCTTTCGTAAAACCTCTCAGGGAAAAGGTGGGATTTTGAGTGATTTGGGGAAAAGAATCGTATTCGAATTGAATTCGCAAGGCCCTTTTGAGGGTCTTAATAAACTCACCCTTGCTGGGTATGTCATCCGTCAAGCATTTGGATTCACAACCTTTTATGGCAGAGCGAATCGTCAGGGTGTCAATATTGTCAATCCGGTAAGAAAAATATTCGGATGCCATCGTTTTTTCAGATTTTAAGGTAAGCTGGAGGGTTTCCCCGTCAGAATCAGAATCCGACAGCCATAACGTGCTGATACCGTCTCGGGCAAAGGTTCCAATTCTTTTGCTTTCCTTGTTTGTGAGCGGATCTGTCTCTGAAATGCCTACCCAATCGGCAAACTTGAGCTCTCCGGCAAAACAACTGCCGCAAAAAGCCGTTATTAAAATAAAACTAATCGTAAACAGCCCGCTTGGAGATTTTTTAAGCGTCCGTCTTGTCATTTAATATACCCTGCACTTTTTAAATTTGATCAGGAAAAACAATAACCACTTGATGTAATCCTAAGAACTGATCAGGTTACCCCGGCTTCATCGGTTAAAAATTGGTGAAGCTGGTCAATATGATTGTTCTCCTCAAGGATTATCTTTTCTAAATTGTTCAGGGTGTCATTATCCTCGATAAATGGTTTAAGCGTCTCATAAAACAGGACCGTATCTTGTTCAAATTCTATAAAAACAGCAATCAGATCATGGGGTTGGTTTATTTTCGAAAAATCCACCTCCTGGTGCGAAAAACTCTTTTCGCCCAACAGGTCCGAAAAAATCTCACGGCCCATTTCTTCCATAAAGGGATTGATGGATTCCGTCTCAAGCCTGTGCTTCAAATCAGAAAACCAGCGGCCATGTTTGGCCTCTTCATCCGCCATCCACGCCAGCAACGAAACCAGATCCGGTCTGGATAACTTCGCAGCTTCGTTTCGGTAAACGGCTTCACCATTTTGCTCCAGCCGAATCGCTAAATCTAGAATCTCTTGAATTGAAAACACGGTTAACCTCGTTTTGCTTTTTAGGGTATCACCACAAAGGCACAAAGTTCACAAAGGTATTTAAAGCGATTATTTTAATTTAAATCTTTTTTATTCTTTGTGTTCTTCGTGTCTTCGTGGTGAATATAAATGCATTTCACAAGACCGCACAGGGATCATCATTTCGCGGTTAAATTATTGTAATACATTTATCCGCTGATAAGTCTGCTTGTCAAATTCTTTTTCCCAGGCAATAAAAAAGCCCCATTTTAAAAAAGAGAAATGGGGCTTTAACTTTGATGTGGTAAATTTTTACTCCGGAGGCTTGCGCCGGGGAATCTTCCAAAAATCCAAACCGGTTTCCCCGCCTCCGGTCTGAACCGTACCGCTATAGCTGAAGGCAACGGCGATGATATCGGATTCTGCGGGCATTTCAAAATCACCGTCGAAGGACAACTTGCCCATCATCCAAATCTGCCGGCGAAAACCGAAGGTTTTAACCGCTTTTGTCTCTGCCACAATACCATCAGGCCCCAGCGCATGAATGTAGATGGTCAAATACTCTAAAGTGGTGAAATGGCTCGTATGGTGACCTTCAAAATCGACTACACCGGAAATCTGGAGGGTATCACCATGCTGCACAAGCTCATAGTCGATTGTCAGGTCGCGGGTCTGCCAGCTGCCTTCCTGGGGCCCGGCCGCCAGGACAGGTATCCGATTTTTTTCCTCAACCCATGCCCCGGGGCTTAAGGGATTAACACCGGAACAGGCCAGAAGGAAATTTATCAAGATAAAACCGATAAAAAACTTGAATACCCGCAACGTTTTCTGGCTAAAACACATTTTACTCTCCTCGATAAAAATGAGACCTTTGAGGACTTACGATCGATATTAATAATTTAAGGACGAAAATACAAGTGTCCAATTCATTTTTAAGGCAAGCGGAACGGCAACCCCAGCGCCAGCCCCCCGGATCACCTATGGCAAAAGCGTGAAAGGTCCATTCGATATCCCCAATGGAATTGACCCGCGAAAAAGGAGTATGCTAATGAATGTCACCTGAACTCACATAAGATTATCAAGGAGGTGCATATGTTTGAAGCAGTTGCAAGTCCATATCGGGTAACCTATGACGGCAGCTTCCGAATCAGTCGCGCGCTTACGGCGCCACCCGAAGGCGCTCCAGGCAAAAAGAAAAGCAAGCAAAGCCTTGCAAAACTTATCGATGAGATCTCCGATTTGCAGCGGATCCTTTATGCAGATGACCGGTACGCCATCCTCCTTATTTTTCAGGCCATGGACGCTGCCGGAAAAGACGGCACCATTCGGGCGGTGATGAGCGGAATCAACCCGGCCGGGTGTCAGGTATTCTCATTCAAACAGCCGACACCGGAGGAGCTGGATCATGATTTTTTATGGCGCACCACCCAGTGCCTGCCCGAAAGAGGCCGTATTGGAATTTTCAACCGCAGTTATTATGAAGAAGTGCTTGTTGTTAAAGTTCACCCTGAATATCTTAAAGGACAAAAACTCCCTGATGGTTTCGACATGAAACATATTTGGCAGCAGCGTTATGAGTCCATCCGTGAACACGAAAAGCATTTAGCGCGTAACGGTTCTGTCATATTGAAATTCTGGCTGAATGTCTCCAGAGAGGAACAAAGACAGCGCTTTCTTGCCCGGATCGACGAACCCCGCAAAAACTGGAAATTCTCCAGGGGTGATGTGCAGGAACGGGGTTTCTGGAAAGACTATATGAAAGCTTACCAGGAGGCCCTCAATGCCACCTCACGCCCCTGGGCACCATGGTATGCCATCCCCGCTGATGACAAACCCTTTATGCGCCTGGCCGTGGCGCAAATTATCGTAAAAAGTCTTAAAAAACTTAAGTTAGCATATCCGGCCGTTGCCGATGAAGAAAAAGCCAGGTTTTCTGAAATGCGCAGGATGCTTGAAAAGGAAGAAGAATAACCTCCCAAATTGACAATGATTCAATTGGCCTTATTTTCCGATATAACCTGGTTAAGATAAAGCGTTTTTAATGCAATGCGAAGAAATTCAAATCAGCAGCGCTTATCTTCTATTGCTGCTAATAGGAGAGCTAAAGATGTCTGAAGAAAAAATTTTAAATGGCGTGGATGTGGCCGCCGTGGAAAACGTGGCCAACGATATAAAAGAAAATCCCGATCTGGGAAAGTGCAACTTTCGGCTTAAAAATAAATGGATCAATGGCGGTCACAACCATGGAACCGTCGGTGATTTTTACGCCGCCAATCAGGAACATTCGCACCTCAAAACGTTTGAGCTGGATGCCGACGAACCCCCGATTCTCGCGGGAAAAGATATTGGTCCTAACCCGGTAGAACATCTCCTAAACGCGCTGTCCGCCTGCCTGACAACGACTCTGGTATACCATGCCGCCCTACGCGGCATCCAGATTGATGAACTGGAATCGGAATTGGAAGGAGATATAGACCTGCGTGGTTTTATGGGCTTGTCGAATGAGGTCAGAAAGGGATATGAAAACATCCGTGTAAATTTTAGAGTCAAAACCGACGCTGAAAATTTACAAAGGCTGAAAGCGTTGAGCAAGCTTTCACCTGTGTATGATGTGACCTCCAAGGGGACGAATGTCGATGTTCAAATAGAGCGGATGTAGCAATCGCGAGGCGATGGATCCGGCGCCCTTCCCGGTCGGATTGATGTCTTTTCAAAGTTAAACGGGCATTCCATGCTCATAGGACCGAGACAGAATGCCCGATTTTTGTTTTAAAACGGAAGTTAGACCACAGTTACGTTGACCGCAGCAGGACCTTTTTGGCCTTCTTCTATATCAAAGGTAACGCGGTCGCCTTCATATAGAGATTTGAAACCTTCTGCATTGATCCCTGAAAAATGAACGAATACATCCGGACCATCTTCCTGCTCAATAAAACCATAGCCTTTGCTGCTATTAAACCATTTTACAACACCATTCGCCATCGTGACACCCTCCTTAAAAAAATGTTTTCATAGTTTCATACTTCAGGTTGCCACTTTGACAAATGGATCTTTCCCTTAGAATGAAACCAGCCCGCCAATTGAGAACGGGCCTTTATTGATTGCCGCCATAATAACAATGTTTTTAAAAAAATCAAGTTTATTATAGCGTTCTTTATCATCCCGACCCTAAAGGCGCCGATAATGTCCTAGAAGTGGTTTCAAAACCCCATCTAATTTTTTGGCACGCCTCAATCCGCAAGCCCGGAGTCACCGACCACCCGCAGCGCGGGTGGCTTGGATTTTACCGGCATGGGCTGGAAAATACAAAGGCACGCACTGCCTTAATCGGTGAAAACAACGCGGTGGAACCGTGGATTCTCGCGCAACGTCCCGCCCTGGCGGGGTTTGAAAACACCCAATAAAATAGGGCAACCCCTCAGATATTGAAGGGATGCCCTTATGATTTAAAATTCGTAAAATTAAACGACAGTAACATTTACTGCATGCGAACCCTTCGGCCCCTGCTCGATGTCAAACGTAACCTGATCGCCCTCATTCAGGGACTTGAATCCAGACGCATTGATACCGGTATGATGTACAAATACATCCGGACCATCTTCTTGCTCAATGAAGCCGTAACCTTTACGGTCATTGAACCATTTCACAACACCCTTAGCCACAGTGACACCCTCCTTTCTACTAAGATTTCCATAGTCCCATACTGCAGGATGCCACCCGGACAAACGGATATTTCCTTCAGAATGAAACCGGCCCGCCACTTAAGTCGGACCTTTCATGATTAATTAAATTATAAAATTTTTTTTGAAGCAAAATCAAGTAATTTATTCGCTTATAATCTGATTCTGCCCAAGATTTCATAATTCACCACATTTCTGCTCCGGATAAGTAATTGTCCCTAACCTATTAAAATGTGAATACATCCACTCGAAGGTATCCCTCCAGCGAAAATCTTCCATTGCTTTAGGAACACTCGATTTTATCGCAAATCAAATAATATCAATAGGATATACGTTCTCTTGACAAACTCGAAACGCTACTTTATGGTGCTTTGACACCTCTTGAAAAAAAATATTCACCCGAATCGCTGCTGGGAGCAATGCTGCAATGAATCAATTACACGTATGCAAGGGCTGGAAGCATTGGAGCAAATCTCCCGTAAGTGTTTACCTTGATCGAAGCCTTTATCACGTTTTCTTTGACACTCCCATTTTCGATCCTGCCACTTCTGAAGCAATCCAAACCCATGCAATCATAACATCTGAATCAAAAATCATGAAAGGAGGAAGTGTATGAAAAAAGCAGTATGGATTACCATGATTGTTGTGTTTTCACTTTTATTCGCCTTTACGGCAAGTCAGGCAAAACCGTTTAAGATCGCGGCCATTTTTCAAACGGCGATTGAGGAACCGTGGGATGGCGTTATCCATGAGGCCTGTCTCAGAGCCAAAAAGGAAATCGGCAACATCGAATATGAGTTCACGGAAAAAATTGCTGCCGCTGATTTTGAAAAGGTTCTAAGAGAGTATGCCGAAAGAGGATTTGATCTGATCGTGGGCGATGCCTTCCTTGCTGGCGAGGAACCGGCCAGAAGGGTGGCCAAAGATTATCCGGATATCGCCTTTGCTTTTGGATCAGAGTTCGGGCCGGTCGCTCCGAATTTTTCGGTATTTGACAACTGGATTCACGAACCTTCCTATCTCTGCGGGATTATTGCCGGCCGACTGACAAAAACCAACACCCTGGGCGTTGTTGCCGCAATACCCATTGGCGAGGTCAACAGACTGGTAAACGCCTTCAAAGCGGGCGCTCTTAAGGTGAACCCCAAGGTGAAGATCAAGATCGCTTACATCGGCGGCTGGTTTGATCCGCCCAAGGCCAAAGAGGCTGCCATAGCCCAGATTGAAGCGGGTGCGGATTT
>JASFIU010000025.1:0-20569 GCA_050122495.1 Desulfobacterales bacterium
ACGTCGGCAGGCGGTCAGTATATTCTGGATGTGGCCCTGTTTGAAGCGATTTTCACAAAAGATATCCGCCAGCTGGGACCGGCCATCGCCGATGCCAAACAAACGCTTTTGGCCAATGGCGCCGCGGCATATGAGGAAGTCAGCAAAACTTTTCTGCTCTTTGGTGACCCGGCCCTGACCCTGCAGGTTCCAGTTCCGCATAAACCCACCAAGATTAAGGTTAAGCCCATCCGGGACGGCATTTTAATCAGCTGGCTGTCGGTTGAAGAGAGCAGCGGTGATCCGGTGGCCGGTTATAATGTCTATCGCAGTCCAACACCAGGCGGTAACTATATCAAGATCAATAGCGAGTTGATTACCGCAACCGAATTCGTCGATACAGATTTCGACGGGGTCGGCGCCGGCAGTATCGGCGGCAGCGGGACGGGTACCCATTATTATGGGATCACCTCTGTTGATGAAAGCGGCGATGAAAGCGCTCAAACGCTGGGCAGCAGCCCGGCGGCGGCAGCCATCGGCTCTTCGTCCGGCGGTGGCGGCGGCGGTGGTGGCGCCGGTGGGGCCGGCTGTTTTATCAGTGTAACAGGCCAATCGAATAGCGGGCAGGGCCTGTGGATGTTTGCGCTGATGGTCATCATCCTGGCAGGTGCCTTAAGCTTAAAGGCTCGCAGAGCCGCTCCTCAAGTGTAACGCTCCTCAAGATCCGAAAGACCGCTCCTCCAGCGCAACGCTCCTCAGACAGCACCCGCCCCGGACACATCAATTGCCGGCCTTCTTCTTATGGATAAATTCGGCCAGCTCAAATTTTCCCATCTCGGCATGAAAAAGAAAAAGGGGACGTTGGTGAAATATTGACATTTGGATTTACTTGAGTTACATACATCACCATCATGCCCCGCCAAGCCAGAATAGATGCGCCTGGAGCGCTGCACCATGTGATCATCCGCGGTATCGAACGTAAAGCTATTTTTAAAGATGCAAAAGATTATCGGAATTTTGTAAACAGACTGGGCCTGGTTCTCACAGAGACCGAAACACCCTGTCTTGCATGGGCCTTGATGAGCAACCATGCTCATTTGCTTCTAAGAACCGGCCTTATGCCACTTAGCTTGGTAATGCGCCGATTGTTGACTGGATATGCCCAGCAATTTAACCGCCGGCATCAACGCCATGGTCATGTGTTCCAGAACCGCTACAAATCGGTTTTGTGTGAACAGGATCCTTATTTGCTTGAGTTGGTTAGATATATTCATCTCAATCCGATTCGCTCTGGTAACGTCGATGGTATTAATAAATTGAATGTCTATCCTTATACAGGACATGCCACCTTAATGGGTAAAGTTAAACGGCAATGGCAGGATGCGAATTATGTTTTAGCTCTGTTTGGAAAAAGTATACGAGCTTCTCGGAAAGCCTACCTTAATTTCGTTTCTAAGGGAATTAAATTTGGCCGCCGACCTGATTTAGTGGGTGGGGGATTAATTCGCTCTATTGGAGGTTGGTCTGCATTGAGTGTTATACGATCATCACGTCTGCGGGTAATTAGCGATGAAAGGATTTTAGGCAGCAGTGATTTTGTTGAATCTGTACTTAAGCATGCCAATGAGACCTATGAAAAGAGAACACTGGCGATGGCCAAAGATATTGGTTTGGATGCCCTGATTGATGCTGCTGCCAAACACTTTGAGATCAGTGCAGAGATCATTAAAAGCGCAAGCAAGCAACGAGAGGCTTGTCGGGCAAAGTCAATTATTTGCTATTTAGCAGTAGAGAGATTGGGAATGATTGGCGCGAAGCTTGCGCTTCAATTGAACCTGACTCCTTCAGCGGTTAGCAAATTAATCAGCCGCGGTCGTCGCGATCCTGTTTCAAAAGACATTGCAACCGAACTGTTCGATTGAAAATGGCCAAAATTTACTGAAATCCGAGCCAATTAGAATAGAATTTCAATATTTCACCAACGTCCCCTTCTTTTTCATTCTCTTTCTGAACTCGCAATCCTAGATTGACAACGTGGTCTGGAAAAATTATAAAATCCTTAAATAACGACATATTTTAATTGGCTGAGTAGAAAGGAGCAAAAAATGGAAATTGACCACAAAGTGGAACACGGAATTATTAATATCGCCATAAAAGGACGCCTGGATGCCGCGACTTCGCCTGCGGCGGAAGAAACCATCAACAAAATTATGGAGGGTGATGAAAACCGGCTGCTTTTTGACTTTGAAGGCCTTGAATACCTCAGCAGCGGCGGGTTGCGGGTTATTTTAGGCGCATCCAAGGAAATACGGCGCCGCGACGGCAAGGTGGCGCTTTGCTGCTTAAATCAGTATGTCAACGAGATTTTTGAGGTCAGCGGCTTCTCGGCCATGATTCCCATAAAAGATAGCGTTGAAGAGGGCCTTAAAGAACTCGGATAGAAGTCCGGCAGAGCGCCTAATGGCGACGATGATTTATAAAAAGGCCGTAACGCGAGAACGTAGAGAGTCTATTCAATGACCCAGAGCAATAATGAAACCGAAGCCATCCTGCTGGTCGATGATAATCCGACCAATCTACAGCTATTATTTGAGACCCTCGATGGCAGAGGATATAAGCTTCTGATCGCAAAGGACGGCAAAACCGCGCTTTCCATTGCCCGCAAGGCCGGTCCAAATCTAATTCTATTGGACATTATGATGCCGGAAATCGATGGCTATGAAGTCTGCCGCCAATTAAAGGCCGATCCGGCCACCGCAGAAATACCGGTTATTTTTCTGTCGGCCCTCACCGACACCAAAGACAAGGTCCAGGGGCTGGATTTGGGTGCGGTGGATTATGTCACCAAGCCGTTTCAGCCCGATGAGGTCATTGCCCGGGTCAACACCCACCTGACGGTATACCGGCTTAAGAAAGCCCTGGACCAAAAAAACAAAGAGTTACAGGAAGCCAACGAATTATTAGAGGAACGCGTCAAAAAACGCACCGCCCAGTTACAAGAGTTAAACATCGCCTATCAACGTTTTGTCCCCCGGGAGTTTTTAAACCTATTGGCGAAGGAAAGCATTTTAGACGTTATTCTGGGGGATCAGACCGCCCAGCAGATGACCGTGATGTTTTCCGATATCCGCGGCTGGACCACCCTTTCAGAAGATATGACAGCTCAGGAAAGCTTTAATTTCATCAATGCCTTTTTAAATCGGGTCAGCCCGGTGATCAACGCCCACCGCGGATTTATCGACAATTTCCAGGGGGATGGAATGATGGCGCTTTTTCCGGAAGCCGCCGATGACGCCGTCCGGGCGGCGATTGCCATGCATGCAGCCGTTTCAGAATATAATACAGACCGCAAGCAAAAGGGCTTCCAGCCCATCGGCATCGGGGTGGGTTTGCACATCGGTGACTTGATGCTCGGGATCATCGGTCACGAGCAACGCATGCAGGGCACGGTGGTAGCCGACGCTGTTAATCTGGCATCCCGGCTGGAAGGGTTAACCCGCGTCTACGGATCCTCGATCAGCATCAGCGAGCCGACCCTGTCTCAATTGAAGGATCCCGACCGGTATAAACATCGTTTTGTTGATAAGGTTCAGGTCAAAGGGAAAAAAGACCCTGTCTCCGTCCATGAAGTATTTGATGGCGATCCGCCGGCGGTAATTGAATTAAAAGAACAGACCAAGGATGACTTTGAGGAAGGCCTGTGTCTTTATTATGACCGCAAATTCTCCGAAGCCAGTGTCAAGTTTAATCAGGTGCTGGAAAAACACCCCGACGATCGAGCCGCCCGCATTTATCTCAAACGCTCTGCCAACTACATGGTCAACGGCGTCCCCGATGACTGGACCGGGGTTGAAATTCTGACCCAAAAATAACAGCCTCACGCAAGGCCGCAAAGGCGCAAAGAATGATAATTTAAATAATAAAACAACTTAGCGTCTTTGCCGCTTTGCGTGAGCATTCATAATAAAATGGATTCATTCCACTTTTCAATCCTGGGAAAACGCAATGAAGCTCAAATATAAATTATTGCTGCTTTATGTCGGTGCGGCCTTATTTATTATGCTGGTGATCGGCAGCCTGCTTTCATCGGCATTAAAAGATGTCACCATTGACCGGATTACAAGAAATTACCGCCAACAGCTCAAACACATCGATTTCGGTTTGACCAGTTTAATCAAAGGTATGGAACATGACCTGGAAGCCATTGCTCAAAATGAATTCGTGCGCTCCCGAGACGATAAAAATTTTACCTCCTTTCTGAACGCCGATGAAAATACCTTTGAATATGACTACGGCGAACTGGAGCTACGCATCATCTCTATATTTAACGGGTACCGCATTACGCATCCACACGTCCATTCGGTTTACATGGGGCGCGAAAACGGCAGTTTTGTGCGCTCCCACCCACGCACCAGGCCGACCCGCTATGATCCCAGGGCCCGGCCCTGGTATACGGTGGCTAAAGAAAGTCCCGGAATCGTTGTGCGTACACCACCGTTTCGCTCGGTAACCAGCCCCGATATCAGCATCGGTTTCGTAAAAGCCCTGGTCGACACCGGGGGGGCTGTATACGGTGTTGTGGGTACTTCAATCACTCTGAATGAGCTAACCCAATATATATCCAATATCAAACTGGACTATAACGGCCATGTAGCATTGGTTGATGAAAAAGGAACCGTTCTGGCGGGCCCCGATCAATCGGCACTGTTCACCAGTTTAAAATCGACGGATCCCCAGTTGTTCGAAGATCTATATACCAGCGTCGATGGGGTTACCGTCTTCGAAAAGGATCAGCAAAAAAAGTATGCTTTTTATTATACCTCGCCGGTGATGGGGTGGAAGCTGGCCGCCATCGTTCCCATCGCTGAAGTCAACAAGGTGATCTGGGGATTTGTTTTTAAAATCCTGGCAGCACTGCTCGCAGCCCTGGTGCTGCTTAGCGTACTGACGATGATGGGCCTGCAGAGTTTTGTTATCAAGCCGTTAAAAAAGCTCAACGCAGGAACAGATTACATTAAACAGACCGGAGAGCTGGATTTCCAAATTGATATTAAATCCGCTGATGAGCTGGGCAGTCTGGCGCAGTCCTTTAACGAGATGATCACTTCCATCGACCAGGCCGAATCGGCCCTGAAAGCATCGGAAGCCGAACTCAAGAAACATCGTGACAACCTCGAGGATCTGGTCGAAGAGCGCACCGCCGAATTAAAGGAAAAACAGAACGCCATTCGCAAGCAAAAGGACTTCATCGAAACCGTCATCAACAGCATACCGGACTCCATTTCGATCATTGAAACAGACACCGGCCGGATTATCGATGCCAACCAAACCTTTCTTGCCGATGTTGGGTTGCCCCGCAGCCAGGTTGTCGGCCAGTTGTGTTATGAACTGACCCACAGCCTTTCCGAAATGTGCGCGCCGCCCCATCACGATTGTCCCATGCTCAAAACCAAAGAAACCGGCCAAAAATGCACGGTCGAACACAACCACAAAGGGGCGGATGGTCATGAAGTCATTGTGGAAGTTTCGACCTTTCCGATTAAAGACGCAGACGGCGCGTTCACCCAGGTGGTGCACGTCGCCCACGACATCACCGAGCGCAAGCAGGCCGAAGAGGTCATCAAAAATTCCGAACAGCGTCTATCCCAGATCATCAACTTCCTGCCGGATCCCACCTTCGTGGTCGACAATGACGGTAAGGTGCTTACCTGGAACCAGGCCATGGAAAAACTTAGCGGGATTAAAGCAGCGGATATGGTGGGCAAGGGCAACTTTGAATATGCGCTGCCCTTTTACGGCGAAAGACGACCGATTTTAGTTGATCTGGTTCGAGACTGGAAACCCGAATATGAAAAAAAATACCTGTCCGTCATAAGAGATGGGAAAAACCTCATTTCCGAATCCTATCACCCGAATTTAGGTGGAAAAGAATTATATCTGCACGCCACGGCGGGCTTGATTTATGACGCCTCCGGCGAGGAGGCCGGCGCCATCGAGTCGCTGCGTGATGTCACCGAAAAAAAGAAGGCCGACGACATTATCCGTGAAAACGAGGAGCGCCTGAGCAACATCTTAAAAACCACCAACGAAGGCTTCTGGCTTATCGACACCGAGGACATCACCCTGGATGTCAATGATGCCATGTGTGAAATCCTGCAGCGGCCGCGCGAACAGGTAATCGGCAAGAGTATCAACGATTTTCTGGACGATAAAAACATCAAGCTCGTTCGTGAACAGGAGAAAACCCGGGGCGAGGGCGAGAAGGGCTTATATGAAGTTTCGCTATCCCGTGCGGATGGGACCATTGTGCCCTGCCTGGTCAATGCCGCACCCCTTTTGGATGCAGAAGGGAATAAGATCGGCTCGTTCGGCATGTTCACCGATATCACCGAGCGCAAGCACATGGAAGACGAACTCATTGACGCCAAGCACGTCGCCGACGAGGCCAATAAGGCCAAAAGTGATTTTTTGGCCAACATGAGTCATGAGATCCGCACCCCCATGAATGCGGTCATCGGCATGACCCACCTGGCGCTGAAAACCGAGCTCACCACGAAACAGAAGGATTATCTGCACAAGATCCAGTCCTCGGCCAACTCCCTGCTGGGCATTATCAACGACATTTTAGATTTTTCCAAAATCGAAGCCGGCAAGCTGGATATGGAGTCGGTGGATTTCAATCTGGATGATGTGCTGGATAATCTGGGCAATCTGGTCAGCGTTAAGGCGCAGGAAAAAGAAGATCTCGAAGTTCTCTTCGCCACGGCTCAGGACGTACCGCGTTTTCTGGTCGGCGATCCTTTGCGCCTGGGGCAGATTCTGATCAATCTGTCCAATAATGCGATTAAATTTACGGACTCGGGAGAAATTGTGGTTTCAACGGAGCTGGTCGAAAAAAACAAAGACCGTGTCACCTTAAAATTTTCGGTCAGCGATTCCGGTATCGGACTTACCGAAGAACAGGCCGGCAGGCTGTTTCAGTCCTTTAGCCAGGCCGACACCTCGACCACCCGAAAATACGGCGGCACCGGACTGGGGCTGGCCATCAGTAAAAAACTGGCAAACATGATGGACGGGGAGATCTGGGTGGAGAGCGAACCTGGAAAGGGCAGTACCTTTAGTTTTACGGCTGTCTTCGGTCTGGGGCGCGAAGATGTCAAAAAGCATTTTACCCCGGCGTTGAATCTGCGCGGCATGAAGGTACTGGTCGTAGATGACAACCCCACCTCCAGAGATATATTGCGCGATATGCTGGAATCATTATCGTTTGAAGTTCACCTGGCGGCAACCGCGCAGGAAGGGATTGCAGAGATTGAAAAGGCCGACAAAGAGAAACCCTTTGAAATGGTGATCATGGACTGGAAGATGCCGGGAATGGATGGTATCGAAGCTTCCAGGCGCATCAAGGAACATCCCGGGTTGAGCCATGTCCCCCAGATCGTTATGGTAACCGCCTACGGCCGTGAAGAAGTGATGCAAAAAGCGGATAAGATCGGCCTGGATGGCTTTCTGCTCAAGCCGGTCAGCCCTTCGGTGCTCTTTGACACCATCATTCAGGCGCATGGTGAGGAAGTGCCGGATATGTCACGGATTGCCCAGGTCCGGGATGACGCTGAAGCGCTGGCGCTAATCAGGGGGGCCAAAATACTGCTGGTGGAAGACAACGAGATTAATCAGCAGGTGGCCAAAGAAATCCTGGAAGGTGCCGACCTGATCGTCACTCTGGCAGATGATGGCCAGCAGGCGGTCGATCGGGTCAAGGAAAACCAGTATGATGTAATCCTCATGGACATCCAGATGCCCGTCATGGACGGCTATACTGCCACTCGCACAATACGCGAGTGGGAAGCAGAAGTCAGAGGACAGAAGACAGAAGACAGAAAAGAAGGCTCAGCACTCAGTCCTCAGTTCTCAGAACTTCCCATTATCGCCATGACCGCCCATGCCATGGCCGGTGATGAAGAAAAAAGTATGCAGGCCGGCATGAACGGGCATGTCACCAAACCGATTGACCCGGATCAGTTGTTTGGTGAGCTGCAAAAATGGATCCAGCCGACAGGTAAAAGCGCTCAACCCCGGGAAGCTGCGGTTTCCGGCGAAAAAGATGCTGAAACCAAGGCATCGCCGGATGCGCAGGAGGTACTTGAATTGCCGACTTCTCTGCCGGGGTTTGATCTGGCTGAAGGACTCCAGCGCCTGCAGGGCAACCAAAAGCTTTACCGCAAGCTTTTGCTTGATTTTGGCGCCAAATACACAGAGGTGGCCGCTGAAATCCGTGAGACCCTGGATAAAAAGGATTTTAAACAGGCCCACAGCCTGGTCCACAACCTTAAGGGGTTAGCCGGCAATCTGGCGGCATCAGCGCTTCAAGCGGCTGCCATAGATATCGAAAAGCTGATTAAGGGAGATCCAAAAAAGGCGCCATCCCGGAAGCAGTTCGATCAAAAATTGGCTAAACTGGAAAATTCCCTCAATCAGGCCCTGGATGCGGTTCATACCTTAGGCTCGGTGCCGGCCGCAACGCCCGATCAGGCCTCCCCGGATGAAATGGCAGCCCTGGCGCCCGAACTGGCCGGAGAAGCCGTGGGCCGTATCAAAGAGCCGGCTGAAATGGGAGATGTTACCCAGATAAAGGCCATCGCCGAAGACCTGAAGTCCAAATCCGATGCTTTGGCACCCTTCAGTGACAGATTTATTCAATTGGCAGAAGATTTTGACTTTGATGGTATTTCTAAACTGGTAGGTGAGCTGGAAAAAATAGCAAAGAAAGGTTAAATACCCAAAATTGGTTTTAAAGCCTCAGATTATGGCTTAGGGCCCCGCTACTGCGGGATTACATGTCTGATCTAAAAAAATTAAGGTATGCATCAAGGCGCGAGTTGGCTAAAAAGCGGAGCGTACACGATAGTACGTGAGCATTTTTAGGCGGCTTGACTCGCCCCTTAATATTCATAAAAAGGGATGCGAGATCCCGCTCATTTTGGCGGGGCAACACAGCCATAAGACATAAGATGGGGTTTTAAAACCAATTTTATTGCACGACACCCAACAACAACGCCTGATCATCATCTGCCGGACGGCCATCTGCAAAATGGTCTACATCTTTCATGATGGCATGGAGCAGTTCCTGGGGGGAGAGATTCCCGTCGCCTTCGAGCTGCTGCAGCAAACGCTCTTCTCCGTAAGTTTCCCCGCCGGTGCTGAAGCGTTCGGTAATTCCATCGGTATACATGAGAATGCGGTCGCCCGGCTGCAGCTCAGCATCAGTCACCGGCACCTTTTCATAGGGATCGATTCCCAAAGGAAACACCCCCCCGCAGGCATACTCGATCGCTTTTTTCTCCGAAGACCGGTAAATCATCGGTGGCGGGTGCCCTGCCCGGGCAATTTTTAAGGTGTGGTGGTTGGCATCGTAGACGACATATAGCGCGGTGACAAAACTCGGATCGGCGACCTTACAAAGATGTTGGTTGAGAAAGTATATCAATTCACCGGGCTCTGCGGGCGGCTCGGGATAAGAACGGAAGAGGGCACAGGTCATGGCCATCATGACGGCCGCCGGCGCACTGTGCCCCTCGGCATCGGCCACTAGAAAACCCCACCGATTATCCCCTATTTTAGCGATATCGTAATAGTCGCCTCCGGCATAAAGACTGGTTTCGTAATGTACCGCAAGTTTCAGGCCGGCAATTTCAGGCAGATCCTTGGGCAGCAGCCGACGCTGAACATCGGAGACGACCTCGAGTTCATCTTCGAGCGCATCTTTCTTTTGCTCGACTTCCCGTTTGAGTCGATGAATGGTCAGGTGGGTATTGACGCGCGCAATCACCTCGTCCGGCTGAAACGGCTTGGAAACATAGTCGACAGCGCCGAGTTGAAGCCCGCGGACTTTGTCTTTGGTATCCGTAAGCGCGGAAAGAAAAATTACCGGAATGCCTTGGGTGGTGGAATTCTTCTTCAGGCGACTGCAAACCTCAAACCCATCGATGCCGGGCATCATGATGTCCAACAGGATCAGATCCGGCAATGCCTTCTCGGCAATACCGAGGGCCGTTTCACCATCTTTGGCTACGAGCAACTTGCAACCGGTGCCCTCCAGAGTTTGATAAAGAACCTGAAGATTGGTCGGATTGTCGTCAACGAGCAGAATGGACTCGGTTCCCATGTTGTTGTCCGTCATATTTATTTCCCCAAAGAGTTATGGCGACTACCGGCATTTCAAGAATCGCGTCTGAGGCTGTTTCGCCGGGCCCAAAGCTCAGGTAATCTCGTTTAACCCGGCTTCCACTGAATCTGCAATTGGAATGATCGCTCCAAATCCACTGACTTCGAACACTTCTTTTACATAGGCATTGAGGGCACAAAGAACAAATTTGCCGTCTCTGCGCTTCATTTCTTTCGCAGCACCCAGTATCACCCGCAAGCCGGCGCTACTGAGATATTCAAGAAATTCAAAATCGAAAAGGAGACGGTTGTTCTCGCCTTTAAAAATGCTTTCAATGGTTTCTTCGGCTTCACCCGCCGATTTTCCATCCAGGCGCCCTTTAAATGCTAAAAATACGATCCCGTTCTCCTCTTTTTGACTTATCTCCATCTCAAATCCTTTCGATCAACAAATTACAACAATAGTAACATATAATCATTTCGAAGACCAAATCAATAGATTATCAGAAGAATATAGAACCCATCTCATTTTGCCTCAGGCGGACGAAGTGCCCATGGTCCGCCAGAAGGTGTGGCGGATTGCCACGCCATACAAAGCGGGAAACCCTGATCCACATCTTTGAGATGGGTTCTAGCAGCTGCTTATTGTCATACTGAAAATGATGAAGCCTGCCAATGAATTTTTTTGACTGATTTTAAATTTTCTTTAAACTTTTGTTTTTAAATGCGTAGAAAAATAAAAGACTTGTGGAGAAAATTAAAAAATGTTAAGGAAGTTTGATTCAATTCGTATATAAAGGTAATTTTTTGTACGCTTTTGGGGAATTTAATTTAAATCCGGACATAAACGGATCTTGTGTTTAATTATCCGTGCTGCGTTAGGCCTTCTTCCGGGGTGATCTCCCAAGAAAAAGTACAAACGGTCAAATATTAAGGAGGATCTCACCAATGGCCGAAGGTCGCATCAAGTGGTACAATGAAAAAAAAGGGTATGGCTTTATCGAGTCGGATGAGCAGGGTGATATCTTCGTTCATAAATCCGGGATTGAAGACCACGGATTTTTTACCCTACGATCAGACGATCGAGTCTCATTTGAAGTAAAGGAGACCCAGAGAGGAAAGCAGGCAGTCAGGGTCAAGCGAATCTAATTTTTCGCTGGCTTACTTTTAACCAAAAACCGTTAAAGGCAGAGTCAGAGCGGACTCTGCCTTTTTTAGTTTAATGGGAGGATCATGAAACAAAGATATTTTATTTCGCGCGATAAAAACACGAGTGAGTTAACAATCGAAGAATATGCGGCCGTTGCAGGTAACGTCAAAAGGTATGAAGTTAGTGCGTTGGCTCAGGATGACTTTACCCTTCTGTGTACGGAAACCTATGAAGGCAAAATGATTAAAAAGGCAATATCGGAGGGAAAGGAAACCCTGGTATCCGTGCTGCGGACTGATAATTTGTATCCCATCAGCATCTATGCCAATGTGATTGCCGATTCCGTAATTGAATTATACGGCAAGGACGGTAAGCTGTCCAGCGAACTCCTATTTGACGATTTGGATCTATTGGCCTCACTGCAAGAAGCATAATCCCCTAAAGCCGCTCTAACTCGAGAATACCAAAGCAGGCCTATGAATACCCTTCTCGTATACCCGGCATTTCCAGATACCTTCTGGAGTTTTAAACATGCGCTCAAATTCATTCGCAAAAAAGCGGCCTTCCCCCCCTTAGGCCTGCTGACGGTGGCAACCATGCTACCCCCCGATTGGCCTAAACGGCTAATCGACATCAATGTAACCAAGCTGAATGAAAAAGACCTGGAATGGGCGGACACCGTATTTATCAGCGCTATGGCCGTGCAACGAGAATCCGCTCGCCAGATCATCTCGCGTTGTAAAAACGCGGGCCTTAAAATAGTTGCCGGCGGACCGCTTTTTACGGACGAACATCTGGAGTTTGAGGCAGTTGATCATTTTGTGTTGAATGAAGCCGAGCTGACGCTGCCTTCTTTTCTGCAGGACCTCAAGCACGGAAATGCTGCCCGCGTCTATGAGACATCCGAATTTGCCGACCTCAGCAAAACGCCTGCGCCGATGTGGCGGCTGATAGATACAAAACGCTACGCCGCAATGAGTATCCAATTTTCCCGCGGCTGTCCGTTTAATTGCGACTTCTGTAATATAACGGCGTTGCTCGGGCATCGGGTGCGAATTAAAACTTCCGCCCAAATCATTGCCGAGCTGAACAGTCTTTATAACCTGGGTTGGCGCGGACAGATTTTTTTCGTAGATGACAACTTTATCGGAAATAAAAAGTATCTCATGAGGGAGCTGCTGCCGGCGATAATCGAATGGCAGAAAGACAAAAAGCAAATCCGATTCAATACCGAAGCGACTGTCAATCTGGCTGATGATAAAGCTTTAATGCAGTTGATGGTGGCGGCCGGATTTGATTCGGTCTTTATCGGAATCGAGACGCCGGCAGAAGAAGGTCTGGCTGAATGCAATAAAAAGCAGAACAAAAACCGAGACCTGGTTGAAAGTGTAAAACGCATGCAAAGAACCGGCCTCCAGGTTCAGGGAGGCTTCATCGTGGGTTTCGATAGCGATACACCCTTGATCTTCCAACGACAAATAGACTTTATCCAGAAAAGCGGGATCGTGACAGCCATGGTCGGATTGCTGAATGCCCCTCCCGGCACACGCCTTTACAATCGACTGAAACAGGAAGGACGCCTGGCGGGGTTGATATCGTGTAATACCGACGGCACAACCAATATCATTCCGCGGATGGACCTCAAAGCATTATCAGATGGGTATAAGAAAATAATGGGACAGATTTACTCGCCCAAAATTTATTATGAGCGGGTGAGGACATTTTTAAAAGAGTACAAAGCCCCGCAAACAGATGTTAAGATGGACTTCCAACGCTTCATGGCGTTTATTCGATCCAGCATCCGACTCGGGGTTTTCGGCAAGGAACGCTTCCAGTATTGGAAGCTGCTATTATGGACCCTGCGCAAGCGCCCTGGATTACTGCCGTTGGCCATAACATTTGCAATCTACGGCCACCATTTCCGAAAGGTCTGTGAAATTCACATCCTATAAAGTGTAATACCTGAATTTTGCACGAGTCGGAGGCTTCCATAGGCAAGGAGGCGCTCCTGAATCTTAAGAAATCAGATGCGTCATCCAGCAACGCTGGGCACTTCAGGGCGAAGCTATAGTAAACTATGCTTCGCCCTGAATAACGCAGCATATGGGAGCCTCCGGCTCGCCCGAAGGGTGAAAATAGATCAGAAATAAAATGATTATCATCCGAAAGTAAATAACAAAAAGATTCTCATCTATTTTCATGAGAAGCCCCTTGGAATTATATAATGAGACGCTTCATCCCGCAAAGCGGGGAAAAGTTCAGGTATTTATTTCTAGCAGTTCTACCTCGTAATTTATCGGAACCCCCGCCAATGGATGATTGGCATCAAGGGTCACCGTTTCCGCCTTAATCTCAACAACTCTGGCCTGAAATTTCTTGCCATCCGATGATTCAATATTTAAATAAGCATCCACAGCAAATTCGACATCCTCCGGAAACTCGCTTTTCTTTAGTTCCACTACCAGGTCTTCCTGTGGCTGGCCGAATCCCTCCTCCGGTGAGACGGCGATCGTCTTTTGCTCTCCGGCAGCCATCCCAATAACACCCTGCTCCAAGCCGGAAATTACGTTTCCTTCTCCGATCTTAAATTCTAGCGGATCACGATCTTTTGATGTTTCGATAACCGTTCCGTCCTGTAGTTTGCCGGTAAAATTAATTTTAACGGTATCGCCTAATTTTGCTCCGGCCATATTAACCTCCTTTTTATTCTGGGTGAGTCGCTAACGGGATAATCCTTTTATACTAATAACGATCGCTCTATGGCGCAAGGAAATATCAATTCTAGTCTATCCCAAAATTAGCAGCTTCTCTTCGAAGACAGCAAAAAAAAGTTCTATAAGTGCTCTAAAGTTTTAAGTGCCTAAAATGCCTAAAGTGAGCTAAAGTGCCTAAAGTTATGGTGTCGCTTCGCTCAATCTTTTTTATAATGGCAGAATTCCCTAACTTTAGTCACTTTAGTTCACTTTTAAATTTAGCGCACTTGGTGTTATAAGCACTTTTTATCAGTTTAAAGCTTTACCATCGACTAATAAATTCATTCTGGAGACAGCTTCTAGCCATCTATTTATTGACTGACCCTTAATTTCCGATATGATGATCATTCCAATGAGGCTACTTGCAGTCCGCTTTGGACTGGCAGGGCATTTGGCCGCCATAGTATAAATATCAAATTCTGTTATAGAACAATTGAGGAGGCAACGATGTATTTCGAAAAACCTGGAAAAGACAATACGGATGCGACCTTAGAACATGCGGCCCAGAGGGCCAAAGCGCTTGGGATAAACGAGGTGGTGGTGGCTTCAACCACAGGCTTTACGGCTAACCGAGCCATTGAAATCTTCGACGGGCCCCGCATCACGGTGGTCACCTACCATTGTGGGTTTAAAGAACCTTTTAAAAATGCCTTGCCGGATGAAGTCAAGGAAGACCTGCAAAGTAAAGGGTTAACGGTGGTGGCCGCCAGCCATGCGCTTTCGGGCCTTGAACGCTCCATTGCCAAGAAACATTCCGGCGTGTATCCGGTCTTAATTATGGCCGACACCTTGAGACTGTTTGGCCAGGGAGTCAAGGTTGCGGTAGAAGTGGCGGTGATGGCTGCCGACGCCGGCGCCCTTAGCGGCAATGATATCATTTCAGTCGGAGGATCCGGCCGTGGCGCAGATGCCGCCCTCGTGCTCAAACCCGCCC
The DNA here is from genome assembly GCA_050122495.1 of Desulfobacterales bacterium. Taxonomy (GTDB): domain Bacteria; phylum Desulfobacterota; class Desulfobacteria; order Desulfobacterales; family JAHEIW01; genus JAHEIW01. The sequence goes on from JASFIU010000025.1 coordinate 14,981, forward strand.
ATCAGAATAACTTTTTTGATATGAGAATACGGGAGGTGGTTTGTAAACCAAGATCCTTTTAATACTACCAAGCCCATAACGGTAGATTAGTAATTTTAAGGAAAAGGTTTCAGGTGTCAGTGTTCAGGTGTCAGGCTTCTTGTCTCCCGGTCTACTTTGTCAACCGCTGTCTTCTGACACCCGACACCTGAAACCTGAAACCTAAAATATGAGTTTTGACCATGATCTTCATCGCCGGTGTCTCCCCCAAAATAAAAGTTTTAGATCAAAATCCCCGCAGATGCCCGGTTTGCGGTTTGCATCAGGCCTATAATAAACGTATGGACCACTACCTCAGCCTGTTCTTTATTCCAATCCTCAGAGTCAAAAAGGGGGAGCCGTTTTTGGCGTGCGATCGTTGCGAGCAGACCGCACGGGCACCCGGACCGGATTTCATCCAGCCGCCCCATGAAGAGGCTCAGGCCTGCCGGTATTGTGGAAAAAATGTCGGCAACGATTTCAAATTTTGTCCGTATTGCGGAAAAAGGATTTAAGCGTTACGGGTTACGCGTTGCGAGTTTCGGGTTAAATGATGAAAATCCTTATTTTAATACCCGCAACCCGTAACGCGTAACCCGCAACAATTTCAATTACTTTGAAAGCATAAAATTGACTCAAAACTTACCAAACAACAGCACAACCGCGTTCGAGCGCCATGTAATTCTGGTGTCCCCCGAGATCCACTGGAATACCGGCAATATCGGCCGCACCTGCGTGGCCACCGGATCCTATTTACATCTTATCCGGCCCTTGGGGTTTTCGCTGGATGCCAGGGAAGTCAAGCGGGCGGGTTTGGACTACTGGAAACATGTGAAACTCAGGGTCTGGGATGACTTTGAAAGCCTGCAATCCAAACTGGCGCCCGGGCAGGATGAGGTTGCCATCTTTTCAAAAACCGGCGCACAGCCTTTTTGGGCCATGCCCGCCCCGGCGCGGCAATTTCTCATTTTCGGCTCCGAAACCCGCGGACTTCCCCAAGACATTATCAAGCGGTATCCGGATGCCACCTATCATATTCCCATCACCAAAGACATTCGATCTTTAAATCTTTCCACCGCCGCCGGGATTGCCATTTATGAAAGCCTGCGTTTGGCAAAGTCTTTTCACGCCTGGTCCGTTAGTTGAATAAAGTATTTTATCTGTGATATGTTAAAAGCCAGGGGATTGGAGTACTGGAGTGATGGAGTATTGGAGTAATGCGTTTGTTTTTTCGTTGCGGGTTACGGGTTGCGAGTCATACACATCAGAGTTTGGGTTGCAATTTTTAACCCGTAACGCGAAACACTTCGAAATCAACACTCCAGTGCTCCAGTGCTCCACCACTTCATTACTTTAAATATCTTGACATATTTAGTAATGTGATTATTTTATTGTAAAAATATCCAGCTTTTAGGGGAGGACGAATGCGGTTCGACAAATTTACAATAAAATCTCAGGAACTTATCCAAAGTGCCCAGTCGATGGCCTTGCAGCACAATAACCAGCAGATTGAACCCGAACACCTGATGGCCGCCATGCTCGCTGAAAGCGAAGGGGTCGCCAGTGCCATGCTTCGTAAATTGGGTGCGGCACCGAACGAGATCGCCCGGCAGGTAACTGCTGCCATTGCCAAACTTCCCGGCGTTAGCGGAGCCGGAACGGGTGAAGCCTATATCTCGTCCAGATCCAGAGCGATACTGGAGCAGGCATTTTCCGAAGCCACCAGTATGAAGGATGAATATGTCAGTATCGAGCATATCCTTTTGGCCATAGCCGATGAAAAAAACGGTGAAGCCGCCGGTATTCTCGCCAGTGCCGGGGTAACCCGTGAGGCAATTTTAAAGGTGCTTCTGGAAATCCGGGGCAATCAGCGTATTACCGACCCCAATCCCGAAGAAAAATACCAGGCTTTGGAAAAATTCAGCCGTGACCTGACAGATCTGGCACGGCAGGGCAAATTGGATCCGGTCATCGGTCGGGATGAAGAAATCCGCCGTATTGTTCAGGTGCTCTCCCGGCGCACGAAGAACAATCCGGTTTTAATTGGAGAGCCGGGCGTCGGCAAGACCGCCATCGTCGAAGGGTTGGCCCAGCGAATTGTAGAAGGTGATGTCTCCGAGACTTTGAAAAACCGCCGCCTGGTTGCCCTTGATATGGGGGCGCTGATTGCCGGTGCCAAATACCGGGGCGAATTTGAAGACCGGCTCAAAGCGGTCTTAAAAGAGGTTGAAACCGCAGAAGGTGAGATTGTCCTTTTTATCGATGAGCTTCACACGGTGGTGGGTGCCGGCGCTGCAGAAGGCGCGGTTGATGCCTCCAACATGCTCAAACCCGCACTGGCCAGAGGCACCCTGCGGTGTGTGGGGGCAACGACCCTCAACGAATATCGTAAATACATCGAAAAGGATGCCGCCCTGGAGCGCCGGTTTCAGCCGGTGCTGGTAGGAGAACCCAGTGTGGAAGACACCATATCGATTTTGCGGGGTTTGAAAGAAAAATACGAAATCCATCACGGCGTCCGCATTAAAGATTCGGCCATTGTCGCTGCCGCCACCCTTTCTCACCGCTATATTGCCGATCGCTTTTTACCGGACAAAGCCATTGATTTAATTGATGAATGCGCTTCCAAACTCAGAATTGAAATTGACAGCATGCCGGCTGAAATTGATGAAATTCAACGCAAAATCACCCAGTCCGAGATCGAACGACAGGCCCTCAAGAAAGAAACGGACCCGGGTTCCAAAGAACGGCTCAAAAAACTGGAAGCCGAGCTGGCCGACCTCAATGATGAACTGAAGGGCATGAAAGGCCACTGGCAAAATGAAAAGGACCTGATCGAGGCGATTCGCAAAATTAAAGAAGGTCAGGAGCAGTTGAGCAACGAGGCTCAGATGGCAGAAAGAGAAGGCAATCTGGCCCGGGTGGCAGAGATCCGCTACGGCAAAGCCCTGGAGCTTGAAAAACAGCTTGAGGAGGCCAACCAAAAACTTTCCGAGCTTCAGCAGGCCAGCAAGATGCTCAAAGAAGAAGTCGATGATGAAGATGTGGCCGAAGTGGTTTCGCGCTGGACCGGCATACCGGTGAGTAAAATGCTTGAAGGTGAAAGGGATAAGCTGGTGCGTATGGAAGACCGGCTCCACCGGCGGGTCATCGGCCAGGAAGAGGCCGTATCGGCGGTGTCCAATGCCGTGCGCCGTGCTCGTTCGGGACTGCAGGATCCCAATCGCCCGATCGGTTCATTTATTTTCATGGGACCGACCGGGGTGGGTAAAACCGAACTGGCGAAAGCGCTGGCGGAATTTATTTTTGACAGTGAGCAGGCTATTGTTCGCGTTGATATGTCCGAATACATGGAAAAGCACGCGGTTGCCCGGCTGATCGGTGCCCCTCCCGGGTATGTGGGATATGAAGAAGGCGGCTACCTGACAGAAGCGGTCCGGCGGCGGCCCTATTCGGTGGTGCTGTTTGATGAAATTGAAAAAGCGCATCCGGAGGTCTTTAATGTGATGCTGCAGATTTTGGATGACGGGCGCATGACCGACGGGCAGGGCCGTACGGTTGATTTTAAAAATACAATTGTCATTATGACCTCCAATGTGGGCAGCCAGTGGATCCAGGAGCTGGCGGGATCCGATCGGACTGCAATGGAAGATCGGGTGACTGAAGCGCTGCGCGCCAGCTTTAAACCCGAGTTTTTAAACCGCATCGATGAAATCATCATATTCCAGAACCTGACTGAGGATGACATTTTGAAAATCGTGGACATCCAGGTTGCCACGCTTGGCCGGCGGCTTGCGGACAAAAATATCGAGCTTATATTATCAGACGGTTCGAAGGAGTTAATCGGCAAGAAAGGCTATGACCCGGTCTATGGTGCCCGGCCGCTAAAGCGGGTGATCCAGCAGCTTATTGAAAACCCGTTATCCCTGGAGATTCTCGAGGGTAAAATTCCCGACGGCGCCCGGGTCAGTGCTGAAGCCGAGGACGATAAAATCGTATTTAAAACGATATAGGTGCCGATTCAGGTAAAACAAGCCCGGCTCACTGGGAGCCGGGCTTTTGTTTAATCCATGATACGCCATGGAAGTGGTAAATTTGGAAAATCTTGTTGTAATCTAGCCGAACACGTCGTAGTATCCTGAGGTTTATTTTAGGATATCATTTTTTTTATGAGCCGATCTATACCCGAAAAACTACGCCGCTTTTACGATCAGTTTTCCGGCAACGATCACGTGCTGATCGTGATCAATGCCGATCCTGATGCGATCGCCAGTGCGATGGCCGTCAGCCGGCTGTTATGGCGCAAGGTGCTGAATGTGACCATTTCTCACATCAACACCATCAATCGGCCCGATAACCTGGCCATGATTCGGCTTCTGGGAGTAACCCTGGTGCCGATTAAGGAGATTGAAGCCGACCAGTTCAGCCGGGTGGTTATCGTGGATTCCCAGCCGGATCATAACGAATTTATGGGCGAGTTAACACCGGACGTTATAATCGATCATCACCCCGATTCCGGTGCTAAAGCCCCGTTTTTAGATATCCGGCCCCATTACGGTGCCACCGCCACTATTTTAACGGAATACCTGCGAGCGGCAAAAATCAAACCATCTTCAAAACTCGCCACCGGCCTCTACCATGGCATTAAAACCGACACCAATGATTTTAAGGGGCAAACCCAGATCGAAGACGTACGTGCATTTCAATATTTATTTCGACATGCCAATATACATCTTGCCCGTAAGATCGAGAAGGCCGACCTTCGTTTTGACCTATTAAAATATTTCAAGATCGCCCTGCAAAACATGCGGCGGCGCAAGGGCAAAGTCTACATTCATCTGGGCCATGTGGTCAATCCGGACATCTGTGTACTGATTGCCGACTTTTTTATGAGGGTCAATACCGTCACCTGGAGCATTGTCTCCGGAATCTGTGAAAAGAAATTAACCATTATTTTCCGCAACGACGGCATTCGCAAAAACGCCGGCAAGGTCGCCAAGGAAGGATTTGGGAAATTAGGCAATGCCGGAGGCCACAAAAACATGGCCCGGGCAGAAATAGCGCTCAACGAGCTTAAAGAACACGTAGATGCGCGCGATGACAATAGACTGCTGTCGTGGATTATTAACCGGACGGCACGCCGGGCCGAACCGAAGTAGGCGAAAAAACAAAGTGCCTAAAGTGAACTAAAATGAGCTAAACTGTCTAAAGTTAAGGTATTCTGTCATTTTTATAAAAGATAGAGCGCAGCGATACATTAACTTTAGTCACTTTAGGTCACTTGTAACTTTAGATCACTTACTTTTAGACTTTACGCAAAAAATTTTATTTCACTCCACATAGCTTGATAAAACATGGATGCAAACAAGTCAGGCATAAAGCTGACCATTTTGGGTTCCGGGACGTGTGTACCGTCGCTGAAGCGCAGTTCGTGCTCGATTCTCATGCAGATTGGCGCATCAAGACTGCTGTTTGATTCCGGTCCGGGTACCATGCGGCGCTTGCTGGAAGCAAAGACCACCATTTTCGATATCACCCATATTTTTTACAGTCATTTTCATCCCGACCACA
>JASFIU010000026.1:0-20010 GCA_050122495.1 Desulfobacterales bacterium
TACACGTATTTCAGAACTGGTCGAATTAAATGGTGAGGACTGGATCCGTCAAAACCGACAAAGGCTTATCGACGAATGGTACTACATCATCCGCCAGGGAATCATCCATTGAATTGGAATGCGGGGGTGTTGATATGAAATTAAATTGAATTTTAGACCGCTCTTATACAATTTAGGGAGGCGCCCAATGTTTGAAATCATGCTTGTGGTTGTTTTGCTTTTACTTTCAATTCAATTCAGCGCAATAGCAGAACAAGCCTTTGAAACCGATATCGTTGAAACTTCCGCAGGGGACCTGAAAATGACTTTTCTGGGCCACGGTACGTTGATGTTAGCGTTTGGCGGCAAAATTATTCATATAGATCCGTATTCGCGGGTCGCGGATTACTCCAAACTACCCCGGGCAGATCTGATTCTGCTGACCCATGAGCACCATGACCATCTCGATCTAAAAGCGCTGGAATTTCTGCGCACGGAAAAAACCGTCCTGGCGTTAAGCGAAAAATGTGCCCGGCAGGTTCAGGGCGGCATCATCATGCATAACGGCGATGTTAAAACCATCGAAGGCCTAAAAATAGAGGCGGTGCCGGCTTACAATATCGTCCATATGCGCAGCGAGGGAGTTCCTTTCCATCCCAAGGGCAACGGAAACGGATATGTGATCACCTTCGGTGACAAACGGATTTATGTGGCCGGCGATACCGAGAATATTCCGGAAATGAAAAAGTTAAAAGACATTGACTGCGCATTTTTACCGATGAACCTGCCCTATACCATGACACCGGAAATGGTGGCCGATGCCGCCAAAGCGTTTAAACCGAAAGTTCTTTACCCCTATCATTACGGCGAAACAGATCCATCCAAACTGGCGGCGTTGATGGAAGATACCCACGAAGTTGAGATCCGCATTCGCAAGATGCCGTAAAAGGCAGCGCCAACGCTTTCCGGGCACCCGGGATCAGGTGTACGCACCAAAAGCATTCGACACGTTCTGAAGGAGACGGATATGAGCAAACTGTTTGAGTCCAGCGAAATAAATGGCCTGCAATTAGAAAACCGATTCGTTCGTTCGGCAACCTGGGAAGGAATGGCAACCGACGAAGGCGCGTGCACGCCTGAACTCATTGATCTGATGGTTACGCTTGCTAAAGGCGGCGTGGGGCTGATCATCACCAGCCATGCCTATGTGCAACAAGTCGGACAGGCCGGCATCAGGCAGCTCGGTATCTATAACGACGATATGATTCCGGGACTGCAGAAAATGGCCGGCGCCATCCATGAAAATGGAAGTAAAACTGTGTGCCAACTGGCCCACGCCGGATTTTTCGCCGATTCAGAGTTATCCGGGCAAACCCCGATTGCGCCATCGCTCGTAGAAGGCTTCGCTGAAGGACCCCGCCGTGAGATTGCGAAAGAAGACATCGCGGATATCATTGAAGCATTTGCCGCAGCAGCCAAAAGAGCATATACCGCTGGCTTTGACGGCGTCCAGATCCACGCAGCTCACGGCTATCTATTGAGCCAATTTATTTCCCCCCTGTTCAATCAGCGCACTGATAAATATGGCGGCCCAATTGAAAACCGTACCAGAATGGCAGAGGAGGTGATTCAGGCAGTTCGGGATAGCGTTGGTCGTGACTTTCCGGTTTTAATTAAAATGAACTCCAAAGAATTTGTCGATGGTGGTTTGACGACGGAAGATTTTGTTCAAGCGGGAAAGATCCTGGCAGACGCCGGCCTTGATGCCATTGAGATCAGCGGCGGGCTTCCCATCAGTGCCAAGACGCGTTCCAGTCAATTAGGCATTCATAAGGAAGAAAAAGAAGCATATTTTCAGGAAGAAGCGAAGGCTTTGAGAAGACAAACGGATGTTCCGATTATTTTAGTCGGCGGAAACCGATCTTTTCAGGTGGCCGAACGCCTGGTAGATGAGGGCGTGGCCGACTACATTTCCATGAGCCGGCCGTTGATCCGCGAGCCGGATTTAATCAACCGCTGGAAGGCCGGAGATTTAGCCAAAGCAGCATGCGTATCCGACAATATGTGCTTTAAGCCCATAAGGGAAGGCAAAGGCATCTACTGCCTGACCGAAGAAAGAGAACGCGCCAAAGAAAATAAGTGAGCATTTCGCCGTTTGCGAAACACGAAGAGCATTCCGCGCATTCGATGCGCTCTGATTAAGGAGCGCTTCGCTTGAGGCTTGAAACAAAAAATGGAAAACTAAATAGACCTCCCGCCTTTAGACGGGATTAACTTTTGTCATTTTCATCCGGAAAATGACAAAAAAATAATAATCCCGTAAATCCTGTAGATCCTGTCCAAATTTAAACGATGAAACAAGTAACCGCCGCGATTTTAATAAAAGACAAAAAGATTCTGATTGCCAGGCGCAAAGCCGATGATCGTCAGGCCAACAAATGGGAGTTTCCCGGCGGCACCGTTGAAAAAAGCGAAACCCCGCAAACATGCCTAAAAAGGGAAATGCAGGAAGAATTCGGAATTGAAGTTTCAGTCGGCCGATTTCTTGGGGAAAGTACCTATCATTACGAGCATGGCTCGATAAAGCTTCAAGCTTATCGAACGCGCCTCGTCTCCGGGAATCTGGCACCCAAAGACCATTCAGCGTTTCGATGGGTTTCAACAGAACAACTTTCGGATTATGATTTCGCCCCGGCTGATATCCCCTTTGTGGAAAAATTGCAGAATCAGGAAATTGAAGTTTAATTAGCCACGGACGGACACAGACGCACACAAACGGTGAAAAATTATAAAATGGCGTGCGAGACTGTCGTAAAATATAACTTTCTTTGACGCGTTAAGTGAAAGCCTATCCTCGCAAGGAGAGAGACTTGTCTGTGTACGTCCGTGTGTGTCTGTGGTTAATATTATTACAACATTGTTCCTCTCATCAACGCCACCTCAGCACTTCCAAATGGTTTTTGACCGATCCTTGATTTTAGGTTAAAATAAACGTTTGTGAGTCAAAGTATCTTAAACCGATTGATTGTGGGTTAAATAAAACAGGCATTTTGTAGAATGCGCCCTTTGTCTTGGCATAAGAAGTTCTGGACCATCGCAATCTCCGTTTTGATGGGGTTCATCCTGATGCAGAGTTCTGCGTCTAATGCGATGGCCGAACAGACCAAAGAAGAAAAAGCCCGGCAGAAAATGCTGAACCGGGAGGCTGTCAATGCCCTCTGGCGGTTGAAGAAGGCTTTAAAGGAGGACGGATTTTACAGTGGGCGTGTTCGTCTCAATGTCTGGCGGGTCGCCGCCATCGAAGCCGGCAAATTCGATCCGAAGAAATATGAAGAATTCAAAAAACAGCTCTATCAGAATTCCGTTAACGCGTCACTGAAATGCATCGAATATTTTATCGAACAGCAAAGCCATCACGATGCCAATATGTGCCTGCAGACCTGGAAGATGCACACCAAAGAAATCGACATGTTTGATGAGCCCACCTACCAGGAGCTGGTCAAACGGCTCAATAGTTTAAAGGAAAAGCCAGCCGAATAACATTTAATTGACAAATTCATCTACCTTTTAGTATTTTGTACATCACCTATTTCTCTTCCTATCGTTCATCTACTACACGAAAATTTTGATAATTGGTACCCAGTCGCTGTTTGCCCGGAATCACTTAACGCAGCGCGTTGTTCTGCTGCCGGTAATGTATCTATCCACCAGGTTAGGAGACTTGCGCTATGGGACTCCAAAAAACCGGTTTCGTCATCGGCTTTCTATTGCTTACCTATTTAGGTGTACTGCTATCTTGCGCCTCCGATAAGGCACCTTTACCAATCGAAAACAGCCTCCCGCAAAGCGAACTGGTGTATTATTGTGACACGTTTGACAGCCTCAGAGAGGATGTCTGGGAAAAGGCCGGCTATGTATTTAGTGCGGCGCAGCTGGGAAAGCTCAAAATAGCGGACATGACCATCGAAGAGGGCAGGCTGCGCATCGATACCAAAACCGGTGGGTTCAGCAAAGGCGGCCTGATTTCCAAGTTTGCCCTCAGGGGAGATTTTGACGTACAGATCGATTTTCAAATAGATTTTCTTGCGAGTGAATTTGATATGGACCAATTGGGGGGATTCGGAGCGATGGAGCTGGCCGAAACCAGCAGAAAAAATCGCTTGTTTTCGATCGGATTTACGAAAGTGGCAAAAAGTAAAAAGGGAGGTATCAGAGCTGGACAACTTCAGGGAGGAAAGTATCTCTCCGCATACTGGCATCCCGCCAACAATTTCAACGGCTCGTTTCGCTTTGTGCGGATAGGCGATCGCATGAGCACCTTTTACCGAAAACAGGGGCAGACCCGCTGGACAAAAATGTCCAGCCTGCCGTCCACTCAAAAGGATACGATATTCGGAATTGTGCTGCAAAATTTTGTCATGAAACGCAATTCCATCAAGGCAAATCGATCGATTACCGCCTGGATCGACAATTTCACCATCAACGCAGCTCAGGAGATCATCGAAAGCGAAATCTAGACCGAATAAATTTCGTCTATGATTTCGGAATAATCTCTAAAATTAAAAACATGATGCCGGGTGCGGTGTAATAGGGTTCGCCCTAATAAAAGGGTGCTGCTAATGGGAAGCACGATGCAAATAAATCAAAAAGAAACCAAAATCATTTGCCGGATTGTTATTCTATGCCTATTGCTGACATTTCCCGGCTCATCCTTGGTATGGGCTTCCAGCGACTGTGACAGGGCGTTGTCCATTTTTTGGAAGGGCCGGTATGCCTCGAACGATACCGCAGCCTATCGCAGCTATGAAGCCGCAACCATACTTTGCCCGGGTTTCATTCGACCGTATGAATTGATGGGAAACATCCACCGCAAGGAAGGTCGAGCCGAAAGAGCCATTGAATTTTTTACAAAAGCCGCTGAGCTGGGCACCACCAATTACAAACTGTACTACCTTTTAGCCAGTTTGCTGTTTGAAAAAGGCGATCTGGATGAGGCTGCCCGCAATATCAAAAAATCCCTCAGCATCAGGGCCGACTACCCCAAGGCGGTAAGATTGAACAGGGAAATCGAAAAGGCCGGCGATAACGAAGGACCCAAGATTATCCTGTATGAACCTTCTACACCGCGGGGAATCAAGGTTGTTGAAACCTATGAAAACTTGACCGTGCGGGGGATTGCCACCGACAAAAGCGGAGTTGCCTGGGTAAAAGTCAATCAACAGGAAACATCTTTGGATCAACATGGAAATTTCCTCAAGGATATTCCCATCCGGCTGGGAGCCAATACCATCCGGGTAGAAGCTGCCGATTCGCTGGGCAATCACGCTCAAATTTCGATCGAAGTAGCGGGCGAAAAATACGCCCTGCCCCCCCTGACCCGGATCGAGTCCACCACCCAGCGGGAAGCGCTCTACGGCAAATCCTTTGCCGTTATTATTGGTATCAATGATTATGATAATTGGCCGGGGTTGGAGTTTGCCATCGCCGATGCCAAGGCCGTTAAGGTAGCTTTGGAAAAAAGTGGATTTGATGAGATCATTATGATCCTGGATAAAGCGGCCACCCAGCGGCGAATTCTGACCGAACTTTTCGATAAACTTCCTAAAATGGTTGATCGTAATGACCGGGTCCTATTTTACTTTGCTGGCCACGGTCAAACCGAGAATTTGCCCAATGGCGGTAAAAGGGGATACATTATTCCAGTGGACGCTGATATGCTCAACTATGGCTCTTCAGCACTTTCCATGGAGCAGATACGCAGCCTCTCCAGTCGGATTCGCGCCAAGCATATTTTTTATGTCATGGATTGCTGCTATTCGGGTCTGGGGCTCAACCGCGCGGCCGGCGTTTGGCCGGGCGTCAGTGATTATTTGCGCAAAGTATCGGCCATGCGCGTGGTTCAGATAATTACCGCCGGCGGTCAGGGCGAACAGGTCCAGGAGAGAGAGGGCCACGGATTATTCACGACTTATTTTTTAAAAGCCATCCAAGGCGAAGCCGATCTCGATAAGGATAATGTGGTCACGGGCACCGAGCTGGGAGCCTATCTAAGGCCCACCGTCTCAAATGCCTCCCGGCAAGCCCAAACCCCTTTATTTGGTAGGCTGGAGGGTGAAGGCGAGTTTCTTTTTCTTGTCAAATAAGAAGAATAAATGCGGGGTCGGGACGTTTTGTGGTCTTTCTATTCTCAAGACCCCGTATGTTTTGAGCTTTAAATGTCGCGATAAATTTATAACCCATTGGGTGATCCTTAAAAACCATTCACTCGACTAACCCAGCGTTTGATTGGACGGCTTTTTACTTCCCGCCGATATTATTTCATGTACCTTGACACCAAATCCATTTTCCGATAGTCATCACGGAGAAATAGCATCCTTCCCAATTAACGTTTCCTGTTATCCATTCATCAATTCATTAAAAATAAGGAGGAAGAAAATGAAATGGTCTCAGAAAATATTACTGGCTGGATATGTACTGGCATTCGCTGTTATGCTGACACTTCCTGCCACTGCCCAGCAGGTCACTATCGCCCTGGGCTCGGAGCCGACCACCCTGGATCCGCAGCTCCGTGAAGACGGCGGGGAGCGTGCGGTTAACGACAATATTTACGAGACGCTGATGGCGCGAGATCCCAGCGGCAATCTGGTACCGGGTCTGGCGGCCGAGACACCTAGGCTTGTGGATCCCGAAACGTGGGAAGTTAAGCTTAGACCGGGTGTCAAATTTCACAACGGCGAGTCCTTAAACGCCGATGCGGTTGTCTTCAGCGTCAAGCGGATCATCGATCCGAAATTCAATTCCGAACAGATTTCTTTTTTCGAAACGATTAAAGATGCCAAAAAGGTCGATGATTTAACCCTGCGGATCATGACCAAAGGACCGGATCCGATTCTGCTGTCGCGGCTTTACTGGATGAAAATCGTACCCCCGGGCCATGCCCAGGATGCTAAGTTTGCCGAGCGCCCGGTGGGCACCGGTCACTATAAATTTGTCCGCTGGAACCGCGGCCAGGACATCATTCTGAAAGTCAATGATAATTACTGGGGCAAAAAACCGGCAATTAAAGAAGTCAAATATCGTTTCGTTGAAGAGCCCGGCACGCGTCTGGCCGGCCTCATGGCAGGCGAATTTGATGTGATCACCAATTTATTGCCCGAATTTACCGGTCAGGTCCCCCAGGCCATTCATATACTCGGGCTTGAGCATCCGATAATTATCCTTAATGCCGATGGTGGACCCACCAAAGACGTACGGGTTCGACAGGCTCTCAATTACGCGGTAGACAAAGCCGCCCTGGCTGAGGGGCTGTTTGAGGGTTTTGCCCAGATCGCCCAGGGGCAGCTCTTGAGCCCATCTTTTTTCGGTTTCAACAAAAAGGTGCAAGCCTATCCCTATGACCCTGAAAAAGCGAAAGCTCTACTGGCAGAAGCCGGGGCAACGGGCGCCACCGTAGAGCTGATCGGCACCGCCGGACGCTGGCTCAAGGACCGCGAACTCGTCGAAGCCGTTGCCGCCTACTGGCAGGCGGTCGGCATCAAGGCCAAAGTACGCATCTTTGAATTCAACGAATATCTAAACCGCCTCTTCGACCGCAAAACCAGAGGAGACGGAATCTTTGTCGTCAGCTCCAATGAACTTCTGGATGCCGACAAGAGCTTCTCGGCTTATTACCGCAGCGGCGGAATCGGTTCTTCCAACAGCGACAAAGAACTTGCCGCGCTGATCGACCAGGCCCGGACTGAGACCGATGTCGCCAAACGCGCCGCCCTTTACCATCAGGCCGTCAAACGCGCACACGACCAGGCCTATTTCGTCTGGTTGCTCAACATCGAGGACATTTATGGAGTGAGCGCTCGAATTAACTGGCCCGCGCGTGTTGACGCCAAGATCCTCATCAACGAAATGAATTTAAAATAGGATGTAATCTCATCTTCGTATAAATTTTCAAGAGGAGCACCCTGGTATCATAAAATTAGATGCTTCATCCCGCAAAGCGGGGCAAAATTTAGGTAGCACCTAAACCGTATGACTTCCGCCATAAAATAATGGGCCGATACATTCTTAAACGCTTATGGCATGGGGTGATCGTCATTTTTGGCGTCACCGTGATTGTGTTTGTGGTCACCCGAATGGTGGGAGACCCTGTCAAGGTGATGCTGCCGCTGGAGGCCACCCTTGAACAGCGCGCTGCTTTTGAGAAGCGACTCGGCCTGGACCGGCCGATTCCGATTCAATTTGCCGAATTTATGGGCGACATTGCTCGCCTGGAGTTCGGCGATTCCCTGTGGCAGCATCGCCCGGCGATGGAGATCGTCTTCGAAAAGCTGCCGCTGACGCTTGCACTGGCGTTCCTCGGCATCGGTCTGGCATTCGTTTTCTCGATTCCACTGGGCATTATCGCAGCGTTGAAACCCGGTGGGATATCCGATCGCGGCACGGTTTTCGTGAGCCTGATCGGTTTATCGGTGCCGCAATTCTGGCTCGGCCTCCTGCTGATCGTTGTTTTTGCAGTACAGCTGCACTGGCTGCCCACCTCCGGTATCGGCTCACCCGCCCACATAATTCTGCCGGCCATTACGATGGCGCTGCCGGCCTTAGCCCGCATGGTCATGATCGTCCGCTCTTCGATGATCGACGAACTCAATCAGCAGTATGTCAAAACCGGTTTTGCCAAAGGGCTGCCGTTTTACCGGGTGGTGGGCATCCATGCCCTGCGGAATGCGGCCCTTCCGGTGGTAACCCTCTGCGGCTGGGAGTTGATTCGTGCCGTGGCGGGTTATTCGGTGGTGGTTGAAACCGTCTTTGCATGGCCGGGGCTGGGCATGACGGCCATCCAGGCTATTGAACGCGAAGACCTGATTCTGCTGCAGGCGATTGTCTTCACGGTAGCCATAACGGTGGTGTTGATTAATATTTTAATGGACATGGCCTACACGGTCATTGATCCACGCTTGAAACTGGCTTAATATGGCAAAACCATCGAATAAGGAGAAAATGCTGGGCGGCCGTGGGCGCGAGTTGCTGCAGCGCCTGCGCAGCCTGAGCCTGGAATTGTGGCGCGACAAGGCCGGGTTTATCGGTATGGTCCTGATTGCGGCGCTAGTGTTGATGGCTCTGGCGGCTCCCCTGCTGGCACCTCACGATCCGGGCGTGCAGGATCTGCGGGCGCGCCTCAAACCCCCGGTCGGGTTCGAAAAAGGTAGTTGGAGCCATATTCTGGGAACGGATCATTTGGGTCGCGATGTTCTCTCCCGGGTCATCTATGGCTCACGGGTATCGCTTTTGGTAGGGGCCGCCGTCGTGATAATCGCCGGAGTATTCGGCGTGGTGATGGGATTGGTGGCCGGCTATCGCGGCGGCCGTACTGACAATTTCATCATGCGCTGGATCGATACCCAGGTGGCTTTTCCGGGTCTGCTGCTAGCCTTGATTATCCTGGCCGTCATCGGACCAAGTCTGATCACGGTTATTATCGTGCTCGCCCTCAATGGATGGATGGTTTATGGCCGCATGACCCGCAGTGCCGTCCTGGCGGTGCGGCAGACAGCTTATGTGGAAGCCGCCGAGATTGTGGGATGCAAGTCAAGCCGGGTGATATTCCGGCATATCTTGCCCAACCTGACCTCACCGTTGTTGACTCTGGCAATTCTTGAATTTGCACGGATCGTATTGGCCGAAGCCGCGCTTTCCTTTCTCGGGCTGGGGATTCAACCGCCGGCCACCTCGTGGGGGCTGGATGTCGCCACCGGCAAGGATTACATTTTCAGGGCCTGGTGGCTGGTGACCATGCCGGGCATTGCCATATCCATCACCGTGTTAGCGATTAACCTGGTGGCCAGCTGGATGCGGTTGATCTCCGACCCTCAGGAGCGTGAAAAACAATTTGCCCGTCAAATAGCGGCACGTAAAAAACGTCGACTGCTGCCGCTGGGTTCCCAGGAGGCCTAAAGCAAATGTCTGACCCTTCAGCAGAAATGCTGCTGGAAATAGAGAATCTAATCGTCCACTTTACGACCCGCAGCGGTATCGTTCAGGGTGCCCGGGGTGTTAACCTGCATGTCAGCCATGGTGAAACCCTGGGCCTGGTGGGAGAATCCGGATCCGGCAAAAGTGTGACCTTCCAGGCGGTATTGGGTTTGATCACCACACCGGGAGAAATCGTCGCCGGTGATATTCGCTGGAAAGGCCGGTCCCTTTTGGGAGCCGGCGGCAGAGGCTACCTCAGCAAAGTGCGGGGCAAGGAAATCACAATGATCTTCCAGGATCCCATGACCTCCCTCAATCCGGTGTTTACCATCGGCACTCAGATCACCGAAATTCTCAGCCATCACCTCGGAATGGACCGCCGGCAGGCCAGGACCCGGGCAATCGAGCTGCTCGACCTGGTAAATATCAGTGCACCTGAGAAGCGCTTACGCCAGTATCCCCATGAATTTTCGGGAGGTATGCGACAACGCGTCATGATTGCCATGGCGTTGGCCTGTGAACCGGAACTGCTGATCGCCGATGAGCCGACCACGGCGCTGGATGTCACCATACAGGCACAGATATTGGAACTTCTGGCCGATTTGCAGCAACGCTTGAAGCTTTCTGTGGTGATGATTACCCATGACCTCGGGGTTATCGCCCAGCTCTGTCACCGCGTCGCCGTGATGTATGCAGGCGAAATTCTCGAAGTCGGAGATGCCGAGGATATTTTCGAGCTGCCGATTCACCCGTACACCCAGGGACTCTTACAGGCGACGCCGCGGCCGGATGAGGTTGCCGAGCGTATGACGACGATCGAGGGTCTGCCGCCCAATCTGATATCTCCGCCGGCCGGTTGTGCATTTGCACCCCGCTGTGACCAGGCCCGGGAAGGCTGCGCCCAGCAACATGCACTGACAACCTACGAAGAAAATCGTCAGGTTTCGTGCTGGTGCGCTTTGAAAAGACTGCCATAAAGCCACTGGAATAATGGAATAGTGGAGAAATGGATTATTGGGTATAAAAAGATGATGATGTGCTGTTTTCATTTCATCCACCCAGTATTCCAATATTCCATTATTCCAACACTCCACGGCAACCGGTTAAACCAAACTCAATGATCTCTGATATGGCTCGGAGAACCAAGTTTTCGATGTTAGAATAGTCATGCCAAATACCCAGGAAACAGATCCACTGCTCAAGGTCGAGAAGCTAACAGTTCATTTTGATGTCGGCCGAAGTGGATTCTGGGGTCAACATCGGCTGGTGGTCCATGCCGTCGACAACATCTCCTTTGAGATCTATCCCGGCGAAACCCTGGGCCTGGTTGGGGAATCCGGATCCGGTAAA
Source organism: Desulfobacterales bacterium (assembly GCA_050122495.1). Classification (GTDB taxonomy): domain Bacteria; phylum Desulfobacterota; class Desulfobacteria; order Desulfobacterales; family JAHEIW01; genus JAHEIW01. The sequence goes on from JASFIU010000026.1 coordinate 11,296, forward strand.
AGCACCACCGGCCGTGCGATCCTGCGCCGGATCCCGGTCGAATCCGGCCGAATTTACTTCCAGGGAAAGGACATCACCGACATTGATGAGCAGGCGCTGCGACCGTTACGCCGCCACATGCAGCTGGTTTTCCAGGACCCCTATGCCAGTCTCAACCCGCGATTACGGATCATTGATATCGTGGCCGAGCCTCTGATTGTGCATGGGATCGTAAAAAATACCCGCGAGGCGGTTGCGCGGGTGGCCGAGCTTTTGGAGTTGGTAGGGCTTCCCCCCGATGCAGGGGGGCGTTATCCGCATGCGTTTAGTGGCGGCCAGCGCCAGCGTATCGGTATCGCCCGGGCGTTAGCCCTCAACCCGGAATTTATCGTTGCCGACGAGCCGGTCTCCGCGCTGGATGTTTCGATACGGGCCCAGGTGGTCAACTTGATGCAGGACTTACAGCAGGAACTGGGGCTGACTTACTTTTTCATCGCGCATGATCTGGCAGTAGTACGGCATATATCCAATCGGATTGCGATCATGTATGCCGGCAAGATCGTTGAAATTGCAGGGCGCGATGCCATCTACGAATCCCCGATCCATCCCTATACCGAAGCACTTCTGTCGGCGGTGCCGGTGCCGGATCCCAAAGTTCAAAAAGCCCGTCACAGAATCGCTTTAGCGGGAGAGGTGCCCGATCCATTGAACCCGCCTGCCGGGTGCCGGTTTGAGACGCGGTGTTCTTTGGCAACCGAGCCCTGCCGCATCGAGGAACCGCCCCTTGAGGAACGGAATCCGGAACATTTTACCGCCTGCTGGAACCGTTGAATAAAAAAAGAGGATGGTAAAGAAGCAGCGCGATTTTCATCGAGGACGAGAACGACGACGAGGACAAGGACGATGCATAAAAGATCGTAAATCCTACTCGTCCTCGTCCTCGATAGCCAAGAATAGGTTTTGTGCCGTTTAAAACTATGCCATCGCGAGTTAAAGCATTTCCGAAATGGATTTTAATTGCGCCCAGCAAAAACGCCTTCCAATCCGGCCTGCCCGACCCGTTGCTCAATTTCCTTGGTGTCGATTGAATACAAATTACGCTGCTTCATTCGATCAAAGAAGACCGATCCGGAGTAGGTAAATTTCAGCCCGAGCCCTTCTTCATGCTGCATCTGTTGGCGCACATGACGGATCGAATCCCCCACTGCCAGGCTGTCCGGCAGGATCAACGGTTTTTCTTTTTTGATGCACCTGACGGCATTATAGCCGGCCAGCACCCCGGTGCAAATGGCTTCGGTATGTCCGACCAGCAATCCGGCTTTTTCTCCGGCGCAAAATAGATTGTCTACCCCGTTGACCTTGAGCGCATCATCGCGAGGCGCCATGCCCATGTAGCGGATGGAATTTCCCTGACCGGCGGCATACGGATCCTCAAAGCGGGCAGACCGGAAGCCATCAACCTGTCTGAGGGCATCCAGAGGAAAAAAAGGACTCATGAGTTTGGCGTGCCCGGTATCCAATAAGACAATACTGTTTTCAAATTCCGGTGTGGCATACTGCTGACAGCACTTGAGCGCAAGCTTGCCGGTCATTCTCTGGGCTTCGGACAAGGGGATGACGACCACGCCGTCTTTATTCAGCTGGTTGGCGACATCCGGCGACAATGATTCTTTTAAAACTTTACAGGAGCCGCTCATGGCACCTGTTTGAGGGCCTTTTTTTCCAATAATTTCTTTGACACCCGCTTTGGCGGCGACGCTGACCCGTCCGCCGAAAGAATGGCATCGCAGCACACACATGACACAGCCATTACCGTATTTGTTGCAGTTGGCAGGGGGGCCGGCGGTTCCGGTGGTGTCGATAAACACGTCGGCATCCAGGCGAATCTCCTCTTTCTGGTGTTTGCCGATCAATCTTTTGATCCGGCTGTCCTGCATTTCGACATCGGTGATGCGCGTGGAGAGCCGGATCTGAATACCCTGCTCCAGAAGATAGCCGTAAGTGATGGGTTCCATGGTGGCCACGTTGTAAAGGGAGGCATGCCGATGACCCGGAAATTCAATATTGCGGTGAAGGCTGTTTTGGTCGGTCAATTGAAACAGCTCTCCGCCACCCATGGCAATCATTTCTTCAGCTGCGGTGAAGCGGCCGTTGTTGCGCATAATGCCGCCCACCAGACCGGTGCCCAATAACATATCGGTGCGTTCAATCAAAATGACCTCAGCACCCTGCTTGTGCGCGGATAGCGCTGCGGCGCACCCGGACCATCCGCCCCCGACGACCATGACTTTCATAAGGATCTCCTTACCCTCTAATTTGATCGGCGCTTAATTATGGCCCCGCTGCTCTGCGGATCACCGTATTGTATACCACAAATCAAAGACCGATAATGCCGTCACCCTAACACCATTCGACTTGGGTTTCAAATTTATTTACGAATCCCCAGCATTTCTCGAGCCTCATTACAGCTCGCTACTTCATATCCAATTTGGCGAACCAGAGAGACGATTCTTTCGACCAACTCTGCGTTTGATTTAGCAGCCTGGCCGGGCGCAAAAAAAGGGCTGTCTTCGAAACCCACGCGCACGAATGATGCCCCCATGCCGATGGCCATGGCCAGCAGCGCAAAATCATTCATCCCGGCATGGATCACCCCCCAGGGTACCGCCTTTTCGGGCAGCATGGTTCTCATAAAAAACAGGGTTTCCGTATCCGCCGGCAATGCCCAGTCAACACCCAGGCAAAAACCAATCGAATACGGCGATTGCAAAACCTTCTCTTCGACCAGCTTCATATAGGCGGGCAGCATCCCGGCCGCAAATATCTCCAGCTCCGGAACTACTTGGGTTTCCGCCATCCGGCGCGCCCAGTAGCGAATATCCGGCATCCGGTTGACATAGACCGCTTCGCCAAAATTAATCGATCCCATGTTCAACGATGCCGCCTGGACCCGGGGGTCGTTTAAGGCCACACAGCGCTGCTCCAGGGTTAAATCTGACAGGCCGCCGGTGGAGCCCTGAATGATGATGTCTGAAGATTTACGGATGAGATCGAGGGTCGCTGAGAAATCCGTTAGATCTTCAGTGAGTTGGCCCTTTTTATCGCGCACATGCATATGAACCAGGCTGGCACCGGCTTTGGTGCAGGTGACAACTTCCCCGGCAATATCTTCCGGGAGCAGCGGATTTACAGACGGTGCTTCAATCTCTTTGCCCACCGGGGCAACAGCGACAATGACTTTCCGTTTATTATTCAATTTCATACGTCTCCTGAAAGCGGTTTTAAAGACAGGCCCTATTTCATCCACATAGAGGTATTGAAAAAACTGGTTACCCGGGTTCCGGGGGGAACCAGGGAATCACAGAATTTCAGATCATCATCGTCGAGCTTGATATCAACCGCCGGCAGCAGGTCTTCCAACTGCTCCAGATTTCTGGGTCCCAGAATCGGCGCCGTGACACCGGGCTGGTAAAGCAACCAGGCAACGGCGAACTGGGCGGCGGTGCAGCCTTTTTCCTCGGCATGCTTGACAATTTTCATGCCAGCTTCAATTCCCTCCCGGGTAACCCGATCACCGTAAATTGTTTTTAATGTTCCGCGGCTGCCCTCCGGAAGCTTGGCGGCATCGGTATATCTGCCTGCCAGGACCCCATGGGCCAGAGGCCCCCAGGCCAGAATCCCCAAATCATAGTCCCGGCACATGGGAACGATCTCATTTTCAGCCCGGCGATCGAGTAAATTATAAGGCGGTTGTTCGCAAATAAATTTGGGGTAATGGTGTTTATCGGCGATCCACAACGCTTCGACCGTCCGCCAGGGCGGGTGGGTGGAGCAGCCAACATATCTGATCTTACCCTGTTTCACCAGCAGATCCAGTGCTTCCAGGGATTCTTCCTGGGGAACATTGAAATCGCTGCGATGCAGAAAGTAGATGTCAATATAGTCGGTTTGCAAACGCCTTAAGCTATCTTCACATGCGTTTAAAATATGATGCTTGGAATTACCCAGATCATTGGGTAGCGGGCCCATTTTGTTAAAGACTTTGGAGGTAATCAATACGTCCTGACGCTTGCCGTTGCGTTTAAAGGCCTCGCCCAGAATGCGTTCGCTTTCGCCCTGGGCATAAATGTCGGCACAGTCAAACAAATTAATTCCGGCATCAAGGGACACGTCAACCATTTGAAAAGCTTCACCCGCTTGAGTGGGCTCACCGAAGTTCATGGTGCCCAATACGAATGGTGATATTTGTAACCCTGATCTGCCGAGTCGTCTGTATTCCATAATCACCCCTTTTTGTAAGAAATAAATGCGCCTTAAATGATAATATCAATTCTTAACATCGAATGTATTTTTATCAATAAAAAAAAAGTGTACCTATGATTTATTTTTTTGAGATTTATTCAAAATAAAGTCATTTTCACCATAACCAATTTAAATTATTTAGTATAATTAAACAATATTTTTCTTGACAACAAACCCTAAAACCTGTATTGAATTTTGTATGCAAAATACAAAATTCGATTTTGAGCCTGCAATTTCCAACAGCCACCTTCGCATTCATTTGAAATGATTATCAGCCCGAGCCTTTGAAAGGATTAAACGATGAGGAATCTGGGAGCAGAGCACGAAAATTTAGATCAAAAAGCCTACGAAATTATTAAAAAGCTGATCATCGATCGCAAGCTTCTGCCTGGAGAAAAAATACCCCAGGAAAAACTTGCCCAGGAGCTCGGTATCAGCCGCACCCCCCTCGTCAGCGCCCTTAAATTTTTAGAGCATGAAAAATTGGTTGAGTCCAAACCCCGCAGAGGATTCTTTGTTCGTCTTTTCACAAAGCGTGAGGTGATCTCCATCCTGGAACTGCGCGAAGTTTTGGAAGGGCTAGCGGCAAGACGGGCAGCCGCCAACATCAGCGAGGTCCAAATAGATAAACTCAACGGTTTTTTTAGACAATTTGCAGACACAACCGATATCACCGATATCAAAGCATATGCGAAGGAAGACCGCCGCTTTCACAATTTTATAATTGAAATCGGTGCCAAAGAATTCTTAAAGAGCATTTTGCAGGCCTACAATATTATTTACGCCAGCCATCTGTTCCTATCATCTGAAGGATTGGTAAGGACGCCCAATGAAACGATCAATGAGCACCTGGAAGTAATCAATGCGATCAGTCAAAGAGATTCCGATACGGCTGAAAATATTATGCGCCAGCATTTAAAGAAAAGCATTGCCTCCCTCAAACAGGATATTGAGAAGGAAGAAGAAAAAAGCATTCATCGCGGCAAAATTATCAGGCCGTCGTTTTGATTTAAAACCGTCAGCTTAAACGGCGGAACAGATGTGGGAGTGAGAAATAGCCGAAAGCGACTGCAGTTAAAATCGTCTAATACGCAATACTGATAAACGCCGGGTAAGGTGAGGAAACCACAGGCATCAAGAAGAAAGGAGGGATGTAAAAAAGCATATTTCAAAGGCGTTTGGTTTAGCCTGATACTTTATTTTTCTTTCAATCAACAGTGGAAAATATCGATTCCAATTATCATCACGATTCTATAGGGCAGCAGGCTGCCAAACAACAGATGGACCTTAAAGGTCCATAAAACGAGCACCATAACACTTATAAAAGGAGGATTAAGCAATGAAAAAGGCACTTCTTATTGGTCTGGTTTTAATCCTGGCCATGGTAACCGGCGCTTATGCCGCCGATTTTCCCAAGCGACCGATCACCTCGGTGGTTGTCTGGGGTGCGGGCGGTGGAACGGATACCTGCAACCGCATTATTGCCGCTGAAATGCAGAAATTTATAGGCGTCAACATCAATGTGATCAACAAAACCGGTGGTGTCGCCGGTTCGGTCGGCATGATGTACGGCTTTTCCCGGCCCCATGACGGATACACGTTAACCGGTCTGTCCGAATCCAATGTCACCGCCGGCGTCCAGGGCGGCTGGGACAAGAATTTTAATGTATGGGATGTCTTTATCGTCGGCGGTTCACCGGATATCATTTCGGTTACCCCGGACACACCCTACAAAACCCTTAAAGACCTGATCGAAGCCGCCAAAGCCAAACCCGGCAGCATCAAAGCTGCGGCCAGCGGTGCCGGCTCCATCCATCATCTCAATCTGCTGGCAGTCGAAAACGGCTCCGGCGCCGATTTCAACTTCATTCCCTATAAGGGTTCAGCGCCCAGCCAGAATGCGGCCATGGCCGGTGAGGTACAGGTGGTTGTCACTTCTCTGGCAGAGCAGCAGCAACTGCTGCGGGGCGGCAAATTAAGAGCCCTGGCCATGTTGATTCCGCAGCCGTTTGAAGTCGAAGGATTGGGAACGATCCCCTCATCCTTTGATTCATATCCGGGTCTGTCCAAATACCTGCCGATCTCCCAGGCTATCGGATTTGCAGTTCCGGCCGACGTGCCGGCGGATCGAAAAGCCGTGCTGGTGGATGCATTTAATAAAGCAATGGCCACCGATAAAGTAAAAGGCTGGGCCAAGGATAATTACTACCTGCTGTCGGGCAAAACCGGGGCGGAGTCCAGAAAGGTTTTTGACGCCCTCCAGTCCAATTTTGCCTGGACGCTGTGGGAATTGAAGGCCGCCAAGGTCAACCCGGAAAAGCTGGGTATTCCCAAACCGTAAACATTCAAATGTGGGAGACAGGTATTAAAAGATGCCTGTCTCTCACGGCTTTGTATCAACCGAATAATTGAGGACCTCCATTATGCTGGAAAAAGACAAGCTCCGCAAGGCCGATGCGTATTCCGGGATCGTCATTTTTCTGTTCGGCGCCTGGATTGTCTGGCAGGCATCTAAAATGCCCATGAAAGACAGCTGGGGTGGCGTACAAAATGTCTGGTTCGTTTCACCGGCCCTGTTCCCGCTGTTTATCGGCGCCATGATCATGCTGCTGGGCCTATTGCTCTTTAGAACCGCACTGAAAACCATCGGCATGAAAACGTTCGGCAGCACCCTGAAATGGTTGTCGAGCAGCAAACTGTTTCAGTTTTTAAATACGGTTTCCGTTTTGCGGTTTTACGCGATAGCCGTTCTTTTTTTGGCATTTGTTTATCTGAACATCCCGCGCATCGATTTTTTCTTGAGCGCCGCCCTGTTTTTAAGTGTGTTTATCACGATGTTTTACTTTGATGAGGCCGTGCTTTTAAAAAAGCTCTTTTTTTTCTATCTGGCCGGAACCGGCTTTTTTATTATTTACTTTGCAGCCGGTTTAGACGGTCTGCTCAGTCCGGCCCTGCCTTATGCAAAAGACGTTCTGGCCTTGGGTATTATTCTCGGGTACTGCCTTTATGCCTGGCGATTGATTCGCAGCAACCCCTTATTGCGCAAAAAATATCGAACCGGTTTGATTGTGGCGCTTGTATCGCCTTTTTTGGTGGGTATGATCTTTAAATACTTTCTGCTGGTACCCATGCCGGCCGAGGGCATGGTTGTCGCTCTGCTGGATGCGATCTGGTACTTCGATTTTTAATTTCGGCTTGAAGGGAATCGGCATTCCATGATGATTTTCGAAAGAATCGGGACCTACTTTCAGATGGTGTTTCATCTGGCGGCGGACCCGTTGAATATAATCATTCTTCTTTGCTCCGTTCTGATGGGAATCATATTTGGCGCCATGCCGGGGCTGACTTCCACCCTGGGTGTGGCCCTTTTGACCGCCTTTACATATAGCATGGATACCGCCACCGCCATGCTCTGCCTGCTGGCCATTTATGTCGGCGGGACCTATGGCGGCTCGTATGCCTCCATTCTGATCAATATCCCCGGAACGGCCGCTTCTGCCGCCACCGCCCTGGACGGTTACCCGCTGGCCTGTAAAGGCGAAGGCGGCCGCGCCATCGGCCTGACCACAACAGCGTCGGCCATCGGTACGATTATCAGTATGCTGTTTCTGGTCAGCATCTCGCCGTTAATTTCCTTTTTTGCGCTCCAGTTTACGTCCTTCGAGTTTTTTCTGCTGGCATTTTTCGGCATCCTGATCAGCGGGACCCTGACCAGTCCCGATCTGGTCATCAAGGGCTGGATATCGGGTTTTCTGGGACTTTTTCTGGCCTGTGTCGGGCGCGATCTTTTGCAGTTCTATCCCCGTTTTACCTTTGGTATACCCGAACTTGACAGTGGCGTCGAGGTTGTGCCGGTGCTGATCGGCGCATTTGGGATACCACAGATCATTCAGGTCCTCAAAGATCGTTTCCAGATCGGTGAGACCCAGAAGTTTCAGCGCATCCTGCCCGAGTTCGGCACTATTGTCAGAAATGTCCCCCGAATTATACGATCGGCCCTCATCGGTGTGGGCATCGGGTCGGTTCCCGGCATTGGAGAAGATATCGCGGCCTGGGTGTCCTATGGCACGGCCAAAAATACATCCAAACACCCCGAGCGATTCGGTAAGGGGGAAATTACCGCCGTTCTGTCTACCGAAGTCGCCAACAACGCCTGTGTGGGGGGTGCCATGATTCCCCTGCTCAATCTGGGCATCCCGGGAAGCCCCCCGGCGGCCATGCTGCTGGGCGCACTGATGCTGCACGGGGTTACCCCCGGGCCCATGATTACCTTCGAGCACCCCACATTTATCATGGAAGTGGCCGCCATCCTGCTGCTGGCTTCGCTAAGCATGTGGGTGGTCGGGATGCTGATGGCCAAACAGGTGGTTAAAGTGCTGCGGATTCCGGTCCAGCTATTTATGCCCATAATTGGAATTCTGTGCATCATCGGCT